>JBDSPC010000244.1:0-4893 GCA_039914485.1 Nocardioides sp. | reverse complement strand
GTCTTCGCGGTCGCGACGGGCATCGAGGAGCACGCCAACTACGGTCTCGACTTCATCGAGGCCGCCCGCTGGATCCGCGAGCACCTGCCCGGTGCGCAGATCTCGGGCGGCATCTCCAACGTGTCGTTCTCGTTCCGCGGCAACAACGCCGTACGCGAAGCCATCCACGCCGTCTTCCTCTACTACGGCATCCAGGCCGGCCTCTCGATGGGCATCGTCAACGCCGGTGCGCTGGTGACCTACGACAGCATCGACCCCGAGCTGCGCGACGCGATCGAGGACGTGATCCTCAACCGGCTCGCCGACCCGATGCAGGCCACGGAGAAGCTGCTCGAGATCGCCGAGAAGTACCGCGCCACCGACGCCGTCGAGGAGAAGGCCGCCGCCGAGTGGCGCTCGCTGCCGATCCGCGAGCGGATCACGCACGCCCTGGTGAAGGGCATCGACGCCCACGTCACCGAGGACACCGAGGAGCTGCGCGCCGAGATCTCCGCCGCCGGCGGTCGCCCGATCGAGGTGATCGAGGGCCCGCTGATGGACGGCATGAACGTCGTGGGCGACCTCTTCGGCGCCGGCAAGATGTTCCTGCCGCAGGTCGTCAAGAGCGCCCGTGTGATGAAGCGAGCGGTGGCCTACCTGCTGCCCTACATCGAGGCGGAGAAGCAGCCGGGCGACGCCGAGACGAAGAACGGCACGATCGTCATGGCGACGGTCAAGGGCGACGTGCACGACATCGGCAAGAACATCGTCGGCGTCGTCCTGCAGTGCAACAACTACGAGGTCATCGACCTCGGCGTGATGGTGCCTGCCCAGAAGATCCTGGACGCCGCGGCCGAGCACAACGCCGACATCATCGGCCTCTCCGGCCTGATCACGCCGTCGCTCGACGAGATGGTGCACTTCGCGGCCGAGATGCAGCGCACCGGCCAGACCATCCCGCTGATGATCGGTGGCGCCACGACCTCGCGCGCCCACACGGCGGTCAAGGTCGACAAGAAGTACGACGGCCCGGTCATCTGGGTCAAGGACGCCTCGCGCTCGGTGCCGACCGCGGCCGCCCTGCTCAGCGACGAGCTGCGCCCGAAGCTGATGGCCGACGTCAAGCTCGACTACGACTCGCTGCGCGAGCGGCACGCCACCAAGCACGACCGGCCGATGCTCTCGCTCGAGTCGGCGCGCGCCAACCGCACCCCGATCGACTGGGAGGGCTACCTCCCGCCCACGCCCGGCCAGCTCGGCGTGCAGGTCTTCGAGGGCTACGACATCGCCGAGCTGCGCGACTACATCGACTGGCAGCCGTTCTTCAACGCGTGGGAGATGAAGGGCAAGTTCCCCGACATCCTCAACAGCCCGACGGCGGGGGAGACCGCGCGCAAGCTCTATGACGACGCGCAGGTGATGCTCGACCAGATCATCAGCGAGAAGTGGCTCACCGCCAACGGCGTGATCGGTTTCTTCCCCGCCGCGGCCGACGGCGACGACACGATCGTGTACGCCGACGAGTCCCGCTCCGAGGTCCTCACGACGCTGCGCCACCTGCGCCAGCAGGGTGAGCACCGCGAGGGCATCCCCAACCGCTCGCTCGGCGACTTCATCGCGCCGGTCGACACCGGGCTCGAGGACTACGTCGGAGGCTTCGCGGTCACGGCCGGGCTGGGCAGCACCGACAAGATCATGGAGTTCAAGGCCGATCTCGACGACTACTCCGCGATCCTGCTCGAGTCACTGGCCGACCGGCTCGCCGAGGCCTTCGCCGAGCGGATGCACCAGCGCGTCCGCAAGGAGTTCTGGGGCTACCTGCCCGACGAGTCGCTCGACAACGAGGCGCTCATCGGTGAGAAGTACGTCGGCATCCGGCCCGCGCCGGGCTACCCGGCGTGCCCCGAGCACACCGAGAAGTCGACCCTGTGGGAGCTGCTCGACGTCGACAAGATCGGCATCGAGCTCACCGAGTCGATGGCCATGTGGCCGGGCGCCTCGGTGAGCGGGTGGTACTTCTCGCACCCGCAGTCGCAGTACTTCGTCGTCGGTCGGCTCGGTCGCGACCAGATCGCCGACTATGCCGAGCGCAAGGGCTGGGACCTGGCCACCGCCGAGCGCTGGCTGTCGCCGAACCTGGGCTACGACCCCGAGGACTGAGCGGGGTCGTCGCCGGTGGGGTCGGGGGCGGTCGGGTCGTCGAGCCAGGCACCGCCGATCGGCTCGCGCCCCCAGTTCGCGACCGTCCAGCCGTCGTCGAGGTTGCCGTCCAGCGTGATGCAGCCGGTGTTGTGCAGGCCCTCGTGGATGGGGGCGTGCTCACCGTTCGCGCGGTGGGTGACCCACGTCCGGATCGCGGCACCGTGACTGACGACCAGCGCTGAGTCCACGCCGGCGGCACACGTGCTGGCGATCGCTTCGTCGTACCGCGACAGGAAGTGCTCGCCGGTCTCGCCGCCCGGCATCGGCCGCTCGAGGTCGCCCTCGAGCCAGTGGGCGATGGTGCCGAGGTAGCCGAGAACCGCGTCCTCGTCGCCGCGCATCTCGAAGTCGCCGGCCGTGATCTCGCGCAGGCCGTCGTGCTCGACCGGCGTCAGGCCGAGGTCGGCGGCGATCGGTGCGGCCGTCTGAGCGGTCCGCAGGAGCGTGGAGATCGCGATCGCGCCGATGCCTTCGTCGCCGAGGGCATGAGCGGCCGCCGCGGCCTGACGCTGGCCCAGGTCGGTCAGGCCCAGACCCGGGAAGGCGGTGTCGAGCTGGCCCGAGACATTGCCGTGGGTCTGACCGTGGCGGAGCAGGAACAAGCGCATGTCGATGAGCCTAGGGGTCGAGGATCAGGCATGGCGGCCGCCAGCACGCACGCCGGTGACGCGCTTCCCGGGCTCGCGAGGTTGGTGGCACGCCGGGAAGCACGCGATCAGAGCCAGTCCTTGCGTTTGAAGGCGATATACAGCGCACCGGAGAGGGCGACGATGAGAATCGACGACACGACGAAGCCCGACTGCTGAGCGAAGCCCGGATACGGCAGGTTCTGCCCGTAGAAGCCGGTGATCGCGGTGGGCACCGCAATGATCGCAGCCCAACTCGTGACCTTCTTGGTGATGATGTTGAGACGATTGCCCTGGATCGTCAGGTTCGTCTCGAGGATGGTGTTCACGAGGTCACGGAGGCTCTCGGTCCACTCCGTCGCGCGGAGCACGTGGTCGTAGACGTCCTGGTAGTACGGCATGAGTTCATCGGTGACGAGCCTGATGTCGCGTCGCATCAGCGTGTTGACGACCTCCCGCATCGGAAGGACCACGCGACGGAGCTGAACCAGGCTCTTGCGCAGCTCGAAGCTCCGGCGCTGGACGCTCTGGTCGTGCGGGCGGTCATCGAACAGTAGATCTTCCAACTGCTCGATCTGGTCGTCGAGTGACTCCACTGCTTCGAAGTGCCCGTCGATCACGAAGTCCAACAGGCCGTGAAGCAGGGCGCCGACACCGAACCTGGTGAGCTCGACCTCGTCGTCCCACCGGGTCAGCATCGAATCGATGGCGAAGGCCTCGTCGCGCCGCACGGTGACCAGGGCGGATGGAGTGATGAACGCGTGGATCTCGGCGGTGACCAGTTGGCCACTGTCCACGTCGAGCTGCACCGAGTAGGCACTGAGGAAGTCGTGTCCTGCGTAGCGGTCGAACTTGGGTCGCTGACGACCCTGTGCGGCGTCCTCGACGGCCAGTCTGTGCAGTCCCAGCTCATCCGCCACCCGTTGCAGGTCCTCGAGATCCTCCGCACACAGGTCCACCCACACCACGGCCGATGGGTCCTTCAGGTGCTCGGAGACCTTGTCGATGGCGAAGTCCTCATCGATCAGGCTTCCCCCGCGGTAGCAGCGAGTGCGTGGCATCCGCCCAGTATCCGGTACGCGAGGTCACACGCTGGCAGCCGAGACCACCTCGGCTCGGTTGAGAACCTCGCGGTCTGCCGTGCGCAGCCCGGCTCCACCCAATGTGGGCGTCGCCGTCTGGATGTCAGGAGTTCACCGGGATGCTTTGCCAATGCGAGGAGCTCTCGAACTAGGGTGGATCGTCGCATCGACAGCCGCATGGAGCCCTTGGGGAGAACATTCTGAACACCGCCGCATCACGAGATCCTGCAGGTCAGCCCCCGGAAGGCCGTCAGCGGTTCCCGAAGGCTGTCCTCTGGGACATGGACGGGACCCTCGTCGACACCGAGCCCTATTGGATCGCCACGGAATACGAGATGGCGGAGAAGTACGGCGGCACCTGGTCCGACGAGCACGCCCTCAACCTCGTCGGCAATGCGCTGCTCGAGTCGGGCGTCTACATCCGCGTGCACATGGGCATCGACCTCACGCCGCAGGAGATCGTCGACGAGCTGCTCGACGGTGTCGTGGAGCGCGTGCGCGAGTCCGTGCCGTGGCGCCCGGGTGCCCGTGAGCTGCTGGCCGACCTGGTCGCGAACGACGTGCCCTGCGCCCTCGTCACCATGTCGTGGCAGCGCTTCGTCGAGCCGATCCTCGAGCACCTGCCGCCCGATACGTTCGCCACGATCGTCACCGGCGACCGGGTCGAGTTCGGCAAGCCGCACCCGGAGCCCTACCTCACCGCCGCCGCCGAGCTCGACGTCGCGCCGGAGGACTGCATCGCGATCGAGGACTCCAACACCGGCGCCAAGTCCGGGGAGGCCGCGGGCTGCCTGGTGCTGTGCGTGCCCAACCACGTGCCGATCCTCGAGGGTGAGCGCCGGGTCTTCCGCGACACCCTCGTCGGCATGAGCGCCGCGGACCTGGCCGCGCTGTAGGCCGTCAGGGTGCGGCGACGATGCCCTCGTCGGTGTCAAGGTCGCCGGCCGGGTCCGGCACCGGGACTCGTTCCGGCACGGGCAGCAGCGTCCCCCCGAACTCCGGGC
>JBDSPC010000237.1:0-10337 GCA_039914485.1 Nocardioides sp. | reverse complement strand
GTTGGTCGGGTAGATGCTGACCAGGCTGGGGATGTGCGGGTCGGCGTCGGGGCAGGTGACCTCGAGCCGGATGCGACGGTTGTGGGTCATCGAGAGCAGGTGGTAGACCGCGTGCAGCTCGCGCCCGTTGTCGTCGGGGTAGTTGACCCCGCTGACGCCGGCGCAGAACTCGAAGCGGAGGTCCTCGTCGTCGCGGAGCATCTGCGCGACGAAGGGCAGGTCCTCACGGCGGACGTGGAAGGTGATCTCGCCGCGGTGGACGACCACGCGCTCGATCGCGGCGTCGAGGTCGGTCGCCTTGAGTCGCGCCTCGAGCGCGTCGGCGACCTCGTCGAACCAGCCACCGAAGGGGCGCTGCGTGTCACCGGGGTAGACCGTCGGGGTGACCAGTCCGCCGTACCCGGACGTGTCGCCGGTGCCCTTGACGCCGAACATGCCCTGACGGGTGCCGACGGCGCGCTTGATCTCCTGGTCGGCGGCGACGAGGTCGGTGGAGGGGTCCTGCAGGTTCTTGTCGGGCGTTGTGTCGCTCATCGCAGCAGGCCCTTCATCTGGGAGGTCGGCAGCGCCTTGAGGGCGGTGGACTCCTGCTGCTCGATCTCGGCCAGGCGGTTGACGCCGAGCTTGGTCGCCTGGACCTGGTCGTGCAGCTTGAGGATCGCGTCGATCAGCATCTCCGGGCGGGGCGGGCAGCCGGGGAGATACATGTCCACGGGCACGATGTGGTCGACGCCCTGGACGATGGCGTAGTTGTTGAACATGCCGCCACTGCTGGCGCAGACGCCCATGGCGAGGACGTACTTCGGCTCGGCCATCTGGTCGTAGATCTGGCGCAGGACGGGAGCCATCTTGTTGCTCACGCGCCCGGCCACGATCATCAGGTCGGCCTGGCGCGGGCTGGCCCGGAAGACCTCCATGCCGAAGCGGGCGAGGTCGTACTTCGGGCCACCGCTCGTCATCATCTCGATGGCGCAGCAGGCCAGGCCGAACGTGGCCGGCCAGAAGGACGCCTTGCGCATGTAACCGGCAACGCCCTCGACGGTGGTGAGCAGCACACCGGAAGGCAGTTTTTCTTCGATTCCCATTTGGCTAGTCCCAATCCAGTCCGCCGCGTCGCCACACGTATGCGTAGGCGACGAAGACAGTGGCGATGAAGATGACCATCTCGACGAGACCGAAGAACTTCATCGCGTCGAAGTGCACGGCCCACGGGTAGAGGAAGATGATCTCGATGTCGAAGACGATGAACATCATCGCGGTGATGTAGTACTTCACCGGGATGCGGCCGCCGCCGATCGGCTGCGGGGTGGGCTCGATGCCACACTCGTAGGAGTCCAGCTTGGCCCGGTTGTAGCGCTTCGGACCGATGGCGGCACTCATGATCACGGACATCACCGAGAATCCGGCCGCCAGGAGGGCCAGCGCCAGCACTGGGGTGTAGAGCTCCATCCCTGCGTTCCTTCCCTCTCAACGCGCCCCCACTTCGTGACTTTGTGAATGAGTTCACGAGTGGCGCAGGGCACAGTCTAGAGGCGGACGTGCCCTGCGTCACGTCGGGGGTCGAGGGGCCTAGAACGGCCTCCCACCGGCGCATTTAGCGCACTTTGACGTTGTCTAAATCGTCCGCGGGTCGGGGACGACGAGCGGCTCAGATGGAGCACTTCCGCCCCACCAGTGGGGGCGGAAGTGCGCAGCTCGACCCGCTCCTCGCGTACGCCGCAGCGCCCTCTCACGCAGTCGCGCGCGATCCGTGTCCGCCGACCGGGTCAGGGTGTCCGTGGCCGCCGTGACGACCCGGACGCCGTAGCGCCCGTGCAGGCGCGGTGAGAGCTCCCACCTCGCCCGGCCGGCGGCGCTCAGGTCCAGCCAGTGCGACCGGACGATCTTCCCGTCGTGCAGCAGGACCGCCCGTACCCGGTCCGGAGCCTGGCCGGCCGGATCGGTGGTGACCCGCACCTTCGCGACCGGACGGGCGCGATCTCCCGACGCGAGCCGGACCCGTGTGCGCGAATGCGCAGCGACGACCCGCAGCGACACCGAGGTGACGGAGGCGCGGTGGGTGCCGCTGCCGGCGTAGCTCACCTGGAGCGTGTGCGTGCCGACACCGAGGTCGCCGGCGGCGACGCCGAGGCGCACCCGTCCGTCGACCAGCTCACCCGAGGCGACCAGGCGATCACCGGACACGATCCGGACCGCCCCGGTGGGAGCGTTGCCGGGGCCAACGACCCGCACCGTGAGAGGGACCGTCGAGCCGAAGCGGGCTGCCGTCTCAGGGACACCGGCCGCCACGGAGCTGGCCGACAGCTGTGTGCCGACGGCTGGGAGGGTCACCGTGTTCGTGGCCTCGACGTTGCCTGCCCGGTCCACGGCGCGGTAGGCCACGGTGGTGGCCGCGTCGCCCACCTGGATCGGTCCGGCGTAGGTGCTCCACGTCCCGCTCCCGGTCCGGGTCTCGACACGGAGCACGCCCGACGTGGCATCAGCGGCCCGCACGCTCACGCGGCGCGCGGCATCCTGCTCCGCCCTGCTCACCGGGGCGGTGGCGTCGAGCCGCACCTCGGCGGCGACGACGGACGACCGGTTGCCGGTGGTGTCGAGGGCGCGAGCCGTGACGGTGTGGGTGCCGTCGACCTCGACGAGGGCGGCCGCGCTGGCTCCCGCGGACGATGACCACGGCGCCCCGTCGATCGCCATGTCGACCGACGCGATGCCCGAGGAGTCGGACGCGCTCGCGGTCACCCGGACCGGGGCCGTGGTCCACCAGCCATCGACGCCGTCGGGCTCACCTGTGCCCAGCACGACGACGGGGTCGGCCGGGTCGGTGACCGTCACGGTCGCGACCGGATGGTCGGCCGCGCCGCGGACGACCGTGCCGCGGACCTCGAAGGTGCCCGGCGCCGCGTAGGACGCCGGGTCGATCGCGTCCCAGGTCACGGCGACCCGTGACGACGCGCCGCCGACCGTGGCGGACAACGTGGCCGGCAGCACGGGCGCGCTGCCCTGGCGGGTGGTGGCCGTGGCGTCGTCCACGGAGGAGATCAGCAGGTCGGGCTGGTAGGCCGCACGCATCGCGTCGAGCTCGGCCTGTGTCACCGGGATGACCGTCCCGTGGCGAGGGCTGCTCGGCAGGTCGGCTTCGGGCACCGACGTCCACTCTCCCGAGGAGATGTCGTCGGTCCGGAAGGCCAGGTAGCCCTGCCCGCCGTGGTAGCTCGGCTGGTCGATGAA
Organism: Nocardioides sp.; assembly: GCA_039914485.1. Taxonomy (GTDB): domain Bacteria; phylum Actinomycetota; class Actinomycetes; order Propionibacteriales; family Nocardioidaceae; genus Nocardioides. The sequence continues at coordinate 7,109 of JBDSPC010000237.1, read as the reverse complement.
CATGTACCAGCGGTTCTCCACCTCGTTGTCAGGGAAGACGGTCGGGCCCTCGCCCTGGGTGAAGGTGCCGCCCCACGGGTTGGGCTGGCCGACGCCGACCTGCTCCTTGACGAGCTGCCAGCCCGGCGTGGAGGTCGGGGTCGCGAGCGAGCCGGTGACGGTGGCGCGCAGGTCGGTGGAGCGTTCCTGCCGGGGCGTCATGGACGCCTCGTCCTTGACCATGCGGTAGTAGGTGTCGCCGTCCTTGACCACCGTCGCGTCGATCATGCCGCGACCGGTGCCGCGCTTCACGTCGATCCATGGCTGCGGCTCGCTGAAGGTGACGAAGTCGCGCGTGGTCGCGTACATCATCCGCTGGTACGACGTGTTGATGTCGCGCCCGGTCTCGTCGCTCGTCGGGTAGAGGGCCGATGCCCAGTAGACGACGTACTCCCCGGCCTCCTCGTCGTAGAACGCCTCCGGCGCCCAGGTGTTGCCGGCGAAGTCGGAGGAGACCTTGATGTGCCGCTGGTCGGACCAGTTCACCAGGTCAGTGGACTCCCAGACCTCGACGTACTTGCTGCCGGTCTCTTGGGCCTCGCCGAAGTCGACGGCCGGGTAGGCCTTGAGGTCGGTGGCCAGCAGGTAGAAGCGGTCGCCCTCCGCCGAGCGGATGATGAAGGGGTCGCGCAGGCCGAGGGTGCCGAAGGTGGAGGGCAGGACCGGTCGACCGCCGTTGAGGACGTCGTAGTCGAGCGGGTCGTTGCCGCGGCTGGCGCCGAAGTAGATCTGCTCCCCCGCGTCGGTGCTCTCACCGGCGAAGTAGGCGAAGGCGTAGGCCTCGTAGTCGGCCGGTTCCGGCAGCGCCTGCACCCGGGCCATGAGCGTCGCCGAGGCGGTGCTCGAGTCGACCGTGCCGGTCACGGTGAGCGGGACGTCGACCGGCGCTTCGCCGTACGCCGGACGGCTGACCTCGCCCGTGTCGCTGACAACCGACGGGTTCCCCGAGGACCACGTCAGGGTCGCTCCGTTGAGCCCCGTCGCCGGCAGCGTGAGGTTGCCGCGGACGTCGTCGGCGTGGACCAGGGCGACGGCCTCGACCGCCTCCTGGGCCGGTCCTGCGTCTGCTGCCGACGACGGGCCGACGCCGGCGACGACGCCCCCCATCGAGGCGGCCAACAGGATCGCGCCGACCGTCCATGTCCGGGCGGCCGCGTGCAGCCTGGACCTGATCATGCTGGTCCTGATCATCGAGGTGGTCCCCTTCGTCGTGCTCGCGCGACTCATCGGCGGGCTCCGGTCACTCGCAGGGCGGTGCTGCCCGACGAGGAGGCGACGTCCGGTGACCCGGAGAACGTCGCGATGATGCGGTAGCGGCCCGGTGCGAGTCGGGGCAGTGCGACCTTGCCTCGGCCGGAGACCTTCACCGTCCGGGTCGCAACGACCGTGCCGCCCTTGCGCACCTTGACGGTGACCGTGCCCCTGGCCGGGACCGCGGCCTTCACCGCCACCTTCGCGGTGGCCTTCTTCCGAGCGGACACGGTGCGGGGACGCACCCGCACCTTGGTCGCCGATGCGGCCTGAGTGACCTTCACCGTGAACGCGTCCTGCGACCCGGCCCTGGCGGCGTCGCCGGCGTAGCGCACGGTCAGGGCGTGGGTGCCGACCCCGAGCCTCGCTGCGGGTACGGCGAGGACCGCCCGACCGCCGGAGACCGGGCTGCTCGCCAGGGTGCCCGACGGGCCGACCAGCGAGACCGCGCCGGTCGGGGTGGCGCCCTCGCTGCTGATCGTCACGTCGACGCGGACCGCGCGACCGATGCGCACCGGTGACTCCGCGAGGGCCGCGGCCGTCAGGGAGGCGGCCAGCCGCGCACCGGCGGCCGGGACGTCGAGGCGACCGGGCTGTTCGGCGTTCCCGAGCCGGTCGACAGCCCGGTGCTCGAGGGTGGTCGCGACCGTGCCCACCTGCACGGGCTGGTCGTAGGTCGTCCACTCGCCGTTGCCGAGGCGATACTCCACCCGCTCGACGCCGGAGCCGGAGTCGGCCGCGGTCAATGAGACCGTGCGGGCGGCCGCGTCGAGGGCGGCCTGGCTCACCGGGGTGGCGGCGTCGATACCGACCACCAGCGGACGGACCTCACCGACGTTGCCGGCGGCGTCGACCGCCCGGACCGCCACGGTGTGGGTGCCGTCGCCGGCGACCCGCACGGTCCCGGACGATCCGGGGAGCCGCGACCAGTCGCCGCCGTCGACGGAGACCTCGAGCCGGTCGACCCGGCGGTCGTCGCTCGCCGTCATGCGAACGGTCGCCGGGTCGGCGTACCACCCGTTGACGCCGTCGCCGACGACCGCGACCTCGCGCACGACCGGCGCCACCGCGTCGGCGGTGTGCATCCGGATGAAGGTCACCGAGGAGGCCGGGAACTCGTAGACGAACGAGTCGGAGATCCCGCTGACCTGGCGGGTGCGGGGCTTGATCCCGTTGGGGTTCGCCTTGGTGTTGGTGGCACCGGGTGCGCCGCTCAGCGTGGTGACCGTTGCGGTCGGCTCGACCCCGGCGTCGGCGACCTCGACCTGCGTGCGGACCGGGCTGGTGCCGGTATTGACGACCTTCGCGACCAGGTCGCCGGTGCCCTTGTCGCGCGTCACGACCTGGTAGACCGTGGCGGCCGGGGCCGGCTGGTCATAGCTCATCTGCAGCTCACCGTCGAGGTAGAGCTCGATGTTCGTGCCGTCGACGACGACCTTGACCCGGTAGGTCTGGCCGGTCGTGAGGGTCTTGCCCTCGAGCGCCTTGACCTCGCTGGCGCTGCCGCCGGAGGCCCGCTGGAGGACCGAGCGGGTGTTACCCCAACCGCCGAGGTTCCACCAGTAGTAGTTGTTGGCGCCCGTGGCCCCGAAGCCCACGAGGAAGCCCTCGGAACCGGCGGTCTTGGTGGCGTCGAGCTCGAGCGTGTAGTTGCTCCAGCCCTGGTCGTAGGCGCCGACAGGGACGGTGCGGGCGTCGGTGACCGAGGTGCTGGTCTGGGCGTAGCGCCCGCCGCTGACCCCCCACGTGCCGCCCTGCGGGTTCCACTGCGACGCGTCGGCGAACTGGTCGGAGAAGAGCGTCTGGCCGGTGTCGTTGGACGTCACGGTGACGTTGTCGTACGCCGCCGCGGTCGCCCACGTCGAGAGGAAGACGCCACCGGTGATGTCCTGCGCCGCGTTGACGGGCCCGTCGAAGGTGCTGGGCGCGACCTCGTCGCCGACGTTGTTGCCGAAGAGCTTCTGGACCTCCCAGTTGGGCGTCTCCCACGACTCGTCGTTGTCGAACCAGATCGCGTCGGGGTTCCACTGGATGTGCGACTCGTTGGCGAGCAGCGGGGCGTAGGACGCGAGGCGGACGACGTCGGCGTTGCGCTGCAGCGCGGTCATGTACGACGCCTCGGAGAGCGCGTTGTACATCGTGTTGCCGCGGGAGGCGTATTCACCCAGGAACACCTTCGGGCCCTCACGGTCGTAGCTGTCGTAGCGGGCGTTGTTCTCCAGGAACCACTGCGGGTCGCGGTAGTAGTGCTCGTCGACCAGGTCGACGTCCTGGGCGCGGTTGTAGTCCCAGAGGGTGTCGAAGCGGGCTCCGGAGGAGTCCGGGCCGGCGTTGGAGATGATCTTGATGTCCGGGTATCGCGCCTTGATGGCGTCGCGGAACTCAGGGAAGTTCTGCTCGAAGGTCGTGGTGTTCTCCTCGTTGCCGAGGCCGATCATGTCGAGGCCGAACGGCTCCGGGTGGCCGAGCGCGGCGCGCCTGGCGCCCCACTCGGTGTCGGTGCCGCCGTTGGCGAACTCGATGAGGTCGACGGTGTCGTCGACCCAGCGGTCGATCAACGCGGGGTCGTGCATCTCCGGGATGCCAGCGCCGCCGCAGCCGTTGGCGCCGACCGAGACGACCGGCAGGGGCTCGGCGCCGAGGTCCTCGGCGAGCTCGAAGTACTCCAGGTAGCCGATGCCGTAGGACTGGTTGTAGCCCCAGAAGTTCCAGTTGGCCGGGCGCTCCTCGACCGGCCCGATGGTCTCCTTCCACTGGTAGGTGCGACGACGGTCGGTGTAGCCGCTCTCCTCGTAGGTGCGGAAGGTGCCGACGTTGGTGACGCAGCCACCGGGGAACCGGAGGAACCCGGGGTTCATCGCCTCGATCTTCTCGCCGAGGTCCTTGCGCAGGACGGACGTGCCGTTGACCGGTCCGACCCAGCGGTCGGTCGGCATCACGGAGACCATGTCGAGGCCGATCACCGACGGCGCGCCGGCCAGGACGGCGAGGCGAGCGGCGTCGGTGGTCGCGGTGGGGCTCAGCGTGAAGGGGTACTTCTTCCACGTGTCGGAGCCGTCGAGGGCGACGGTCGCCGAGGCCACGGTGGCGTCACCGGCGGCGTTCTCGAGCCGGACGGTGAGGGCCTGGGCCGTGGTGCTGCGCGCCCAGAGGTAGCCCTCGTAGGTCGACCCTGCCTTGACCGCGAAGCCGTTGTTGTAGCCGATGTTGCGCACGCCGTCGCCGGGGGCGGCGGCGGTGAGGCGAAGGTGGTTGCGGTTCATCGCGTTGAGGCGGGTGGCGTCGTCGACCACGGTGCCGGTCGTGCCGGCCGCGCTCCGGTCGAGGACCTGCCAGGCCGTGAGGCTGGTGAAGGTGCCGTTGTCGGAGGTGTTGAACTCGAAGGACCGGTTGCGCACCAGCTCGGCGTAGAGGCCGCCGTCCGCGGCGTAGTTGATGTCCTCGTAGAAGATGCCGAACATGTCGTCGCTGATCGACGCGCCGGTGCCGTCGCCGTCGATGCTGAGGGTCGAGGTGCCCTCCTCGACCTCGGAGAGGACGAAGCGGACCGCGTCGGCCTCCGCGCCGACGACGAGGGCGCCACCGTCACCCAGCACGACGTACGCCGCCGGGTCGGCCGCGTCGCGCAGCACGACCTTGCCGCCGCCGGCGTCCGTGAGGCGCATCGCGGTCGGCTCGTCGCCGACCGAGCCCAGGACGAGCGCCCCGTCACGCAGCACGAGCGGACCGGCGTCGGTGGCGAGCGCCACCGCGCCGTCGCCGAGGTCGGTCGCCCGGAGCCGGAGGCTCGCCGTCGGCTGCTGGTCGCTCAGTCCGAGCGCGTTCCCGTCGAGGACGAGGTAGGGCGCGTCGCCGTCCGCCTGCAGCACGAACGGACCGGCCGGTGTGAGGTCGGCGCCCGGCTCGTGCTCGATGGTGAAGGAGTCGAAGGCGGCCGGGAGGACGGTGCCGTCCTGGGCCGCGAGGGCGTAGACCCCGACCTGGGTGGTGTCGAAGGCGACGTCGGTCGTGCCCGCGGTGACCCAGGCGGTCCCGTCCCACCAGCTCGACGTGATCGTGTCGCCGACCCGTGCGAGGCGCAGTCGCTCGGCACTGGAGGCCGGGCGGTCGGCGAAGCTGACGGCGCTGAAGGTGGCGTTGCTCTCCACGTCGGTCTCGACGGCCCGGCCCGACGGGGACAGTCCGCCGACGAAGGTGAGGCCGGAGCGGACGTAGTTGTCCATGTCCTGCCACGCGATGAGACCGGCGCCCTGGTAGACCTTCGCCACGGCTGCGGACACGTCGGCGGTCGCGGTGAAGTCGCCCTGCGGGACGTCGAGTACCACGATGTTCTTCGCCGAGTTCACCGTCTGGTAGGTGTCGCCGGGCTGGCCGTCGATGCGCAGCGCACCGCCGGAGACCGCAAGGCTGGAGGGGTCGGGGTTGACGACCTGCCACCGGGCGTCGAGCGCGTCGCCGTCGAAGCCGTCGGTCCACGTGACCTGGTCGCCGGCAGCAGCTGCCGGGCCGGCGGTGACGGGCACGGTGGCCGCGGCGAGGCCGGCGGCGAGCACGGCGGCTGCGGTGAGAGCGGCGGCCGGGCGGCGGTGGGTGATGAACATCTGGGTCCTCGAGGGTCCGGGCCGTCACGCGGGTGTGACGGGCACCACAGACCGAGTGTTAGCGCTAACACCTGCATCGTCAAGTGCCCGTCTCGACTTCCGTGCTGCCCATTGACCTTTCATGGTGACCACAGTCACACTCGCTCTGTTAACGCTCACATCCCCGGAGGTCCCGTTGTTCGCACGACTCGCCCCGCTCACGGCCCGCGGCGCGGTGATCGCCCTGCTGGCGTCACCGCTCGCGCTCCTGGCGCCCCTCGCCCCGGCAGCATCGGCGGCCGACGTCACCGACGGCCTCCTCCTGCGCTACGACCTGACCCAGGCCTCCGGGACCGTCGTGACCGACACCTCGGGCAACGGCCGGGACGGCACCGTGATCGGCGGCGGCACCTGGACCGGGTCCACCGGACTCGCCCTCGACGGGGTCGACGACCACGTCAAGCTGCCCGACAACCTCACCGCCGGGCTGTCCTCGATCACCGTGTCGACGGACGTCTACATCGAGCCCAGCCAGGCCGGCGACTACTTCATCTTCGGCCTGGGCAACCCGGCCGTGGGCAGCCCCGCCTCGGGCTCGGGCTACCTCATGGCCTCCGGCAACACCTTCCGGGCGAGCATCACCAACACATGGTGGAACAACGAGAAGAACACCGCCCCCAACCCCGCCCGCAACCTGGCCCGCGGCGTGTGGAAGACGGTGACCTACACCCAGACCGGCACCACCGGCACCCTCTACGAGGACGGCGTCCAGGTCGGCCAGAACACCGCCGTCACGGTCCTTCCCAGCGCCATCGGCAACGGCACCACGACCAACAACGTGCTCGGCGAGTCCAACTACGCCGCCGACAACAGCCTCAAGGGCAAGGTCAGGAACTTCCGGATCTACGGTCGTGCGCTGAGCGCCTCCGAGGTCGCCGACATCTCGCTGACCGACGCCAACCGGCTGTCCTCCGACACCGACGCACTCACCCTCGGTGACCTGTCGGGCGTGATCGCCGACCTCACCCTGCCGACCACCGGGTCCTTCGGCTCGGCCATCTCCTGGGCGTCGAGCGCCCCGGCCGTGATCAGCGGCACCGGTGCCGTCACCCGGCCCGACGCCGGCGCCGACCCCGCCGGGGTCACCCTGACCGCCACCCTGACCCGCGGGTCCGGGACCTCGACGAAGACCTTCGACGCCGTCGTCCTGCCCGACGAGGGCGACCAGTCCAAGGCCGA
>JBDSPC010000212.1:0-10396 GCA_039914485.1 Nocardioides sp. | reverse complement strand
TCTCGGGGCTCTCGGGGCTCTCGGGGCTCTCGGGGCTCTCGCGGGTTCTCAAGCACGGAACAACCTCCTGGTGGCGACGGCGTGGTCCTCGGCAAGCTGCTCGATCCACGGCGAGTTGGTGGCCGGTATGGCGACCGGTGAGTCGAGTCCGGCGACGTCCGCCACCAGCGCCGAGATCAGTGGCATGGTCGAGACCACCCAGCCGGTGGCGACGGCCGGGTCGAGCGGGCGCAGCTTGAGTGCTGCCGATGCGACGGTCTGCACGTCGTCGTACGCGATGACTTCGGCCAACGCGGCTGCGCTGAGTCCGGTCGTGTGCGCGACAGCGCCCAGCACCATGGGCCGCGGCAGTCCGGTGAGCATCGGCGGCAGCTCCCACAGCTGTCCAGCCAGCCGCAGCAAGCCTCGCCCGAGCTCGCGCGAGGTGTCGCGCATCGCCGCGCTCGCTGTGCGCGCGGCCCACGCGTCGTGCACCGCATCGAGGCCCTCGCAGCGGCGAAGGTGCGCGAGCGTGACCACGGCGGTCGCTGCCTCCGTGCGAGCGACCGTTGCCAGCCGCAGCCCGAGATATGCTGGCACGTCGTCGAGGCCGGCCGCGAAGGCAGGCTCCAGGCTCCCGGACTGCGTGTGGCCGGCGACCGGGAGTCGGGCGTCGGCCAGGAGCAGGGCGATGGCAGACATCAGAACATCGAGTAGAGCTGGGCGAGGGGCAACGAGGTCGCCGGTGACGGCATCACGAGCTCGCCCTCGATGGTGATGGCGAAGGTCTCGGGGTCGATGTCGATGTCCGGCAGGGTGTCGTTGTTGATCATGTCGGCCTTGCCGATGCCGCGCGTGGGGGTGATCGCCATCAGCCGGCGACGGAGGCCGAGCGACGACGCGAGTCCGGCGTCGACGGCGGCTGGTGCCACGAACGTCACCGCGTGATCCGCCCCGTCGGCACCCACGAGGGTCGGTCGCATCAGCACCGGCTGCGGCGTCGGGATGGACGCGTTGGGATCACCCAGCGCTCCCCACACAAGGGCGCCGCCCTTGATCACGACCTGCGGCCGGATGCCGAAGAACCGCGGGTCCCACAGCACAAGGTCGGCCAGCTTGCCGGGCTCGACCGACCCGACCTCATGAGAGATGCCGTGCGCGATGGCGGGATTGATCGTGTACTTCGCCACGTAGCGCCGCGCCCGCACGTTGTCCGCCGCGCAACCGAGCGAGCCGAAGCGCGCCTTCATCACGTGCGCGACCTGCCAGGTCCGGCAGATGACCTCGCCGATGCGCCCCATGGCCTGCGCGTCGGACGAGGTGATCGAGAGTGCCCCGAGGTCGTGCAGCAGATCTTCGGCGGCAATCGTGGTGGCGCGGATGCGCGACTCGGCGAAGGCGAGGTCCTCGGGCACGCGCGGGTTGAGGTGGTGACAGACCATGAGCATGTCGAGGTGCTCGGCCACGGTGTTGACGGTGTGCGGCAGCGTCGGGTTGGTCGAGCCGGGGATGACATTGGCGTGGGAGGCGACCTTGATGATGTCGGGCGCGTGCCCTCCGCCGGCACCTTCGGCATGGAAGGCGTGGATGGAGCGACCGCCGATGGCTGCGAGCGTCGACTCGAGGTAGCCTGCCTCGCTGAGGCTGTCGGAGTGCAGCGCGACCTGGAGGCCGAACTCGTCGGCTGCACGGAGTGCCGCATCGATCGCTGCTGGCGTCGATCCCCAGTCCTCGTGCACCTTGTACGCCCCAGCGCCGGCCAGCGCCTGCTCGGCCAGCCCGGCCGCGGAGACCGTGTTGCCCTTGCCCATCAACAACACGTTGACCGGCAGCTCGTCGAGCGCGCGGTGCACGGCCCGCAGGTGCCAGGCGCCCGGCGTGACCGTGGTCGCCTTCGATCCCTCCGAGGGCCCGGTCCCGCCCCCGCCAATGGTGGTGATGCCGGTGGCGAGGGCCTCCACGATCTGGGAGCGAGAGAGCAGATGCACGTGCACGTCGATGGCGCCGGCCGTCAGGATCTTGCCCTCGCCGGAGATGACATCGGTGCCCGGGCCGATGACCAGTGACGGGTGCACCCCGTCGGCGATGTCGGGGTTGCCCGAGCGCCCGACGGCCACGATGCGGCCGTCGCGCAGGCCGACGTCGGCGCGCACGATGCCCCAGTGGTCGAGCACGATCGCGTTGGTGATGACGGTGTCGAGCGCCCCCTCAGCTCGCGACATAGTCGACTGGGCCATCGACTCGCGGATCGACTTGCCGCCGCCGAACACGGCTTCCTCGCCGCCGAAGGTCAGGTCCTCCTCGATCTCGATCCAGAGGTCGGTGTCGCCGAGGCGCACCTGGTCGCCCTTGGTGGGGCCGTAGATCGCGGCGTACGCCTCACGACTGATCTCAACCATCGGTGCCCACCTGGATCCCGGGCACGACGCGCCGACCGCGCAGCGCGACGATGTCGACCGAGCGGGAGGCCCCCGGTTCGAATCGCTGGGAGGTGCCGGACGGCACGTCGAGCCGGAATCCGTCGGCCAACTCGCGGTCGAAGGACAACGCGGCGTTGACCAACGGAAGATGGATGTGCGAGCCGATCTGGACCGGCCGGTCACCGGTGTTGGTGACCACGATCGTGCGCCGCTCCTCGGGGGTGCGATCGGCGTTGAGTGTCAGGGTGCCGGGTGCGCAGCGGATCGCTCCCGGGCCGTCGGTGTGTGTCGTCATGATTTTGCCTGTCAGCCGATCGGATCGTGGAGGGTGACGAGCTTGCGGCCGTCGGGGAAAGTCGCCTCGACCTGCACCTCGGTGAGCATCGACACCACCTCGGGCATCACCTGGTCTGCGGTGAGAACCTCACGGCCCGTCGTCATCAGCTCGGCGACCTCGGCCCCTTCACGGGCTCGTTCGATCACCCACGTGCTCAGCAGCGCCACCGACTCGGGGTAGTTGAGTCGTACGCCGCGGGCCAGCCGGTCGCGCGCGACCATGCCCGCAACGGCGAGCAGCAGCTTCTCGGTGTCAGACGGAGTCAGGTGCACGTCAGACCGCCATCGCGGCGCGCACGGAGTCGAGTGCGCCGGAGCCGCCCTCACCCTGCGTGGTGATCCGACCCGACTCGAGCACGTAGTAGGAGCCCGTCGACCGCAGGGCGAATCCGACGTGCTGCTCGACGAGGAGCACCGAGAGGTCGCCGCGCTGGGTGAGCGACACGATCACCTGCTCGATCTCGGCGACGACGTTGGGCTGGATGCCCTCGGTGGGCTCGTCGAGGATCAGCATGCGAGGCTGGGTGAGCAGTGTCCGGGCGATCGCCAGCTGTTGCCGCTGACCGCCTGAGAGCAGGCCGGCACGGCGGTTGAGCAGGTCCGTCAAGGCCGGGAACGTGTCGAGCACGCCGCTGATCTCGGCCTTCTTCGTTGTGATCAGCTGGAGGTTCTCCATCGTGGTCATCTGCGGGAAGCACTGCTGTCCCTGTGGCACGTAGCCCAGCCCGCGGCGCACCCGGGCGCTCGGCCGCAGCTTCGTCACGTCCTGTCCGTCGAGGAGCACCGTCCCCGACTTCACCGGCAACAGGCCAACCGCGACGCGCAACAGCGTCGTCTTGCCGGCCCCGTTGTGGCCCATGACGGCGACCGCTCCACCCTCAGGCACGGTGATGTCGACGTCCTCCAGGACCATGGTGCGGCCGTAGCCCGCCGTCACGCCCTTCAGCTCAAGCATGGGTCGCCCCTTCCACGGTGCGGCCCAGATAGACCTCCTGAACCTTCTGGTTGGCCTGGATCTCGGCGACCGTGCCCTCGGTCAGCACCTTGCCCGCGTGCATCACCGTCACCACGTCGGCATAGGTGCGGACGAACTCCATGTCGTGCTCGATGACGACGACGGTCCGCTCGGTGCCGATGCGCCGGAGCAGCTCGCCGGTCTCGTCGCGCTCCTCCGCGCTCATGCCGGCGACCGGCTCGTCGAGGAGCATCACCCGGGCGTCCTGCACGAGCAGCATGCCGATCTCGAGCCACTGCTTCTGTCCGTGCGCGAGCACCCCTGCCGGGCGATCGCGGAGGGCGCCGAGGCCGATGGTGTCGAGCGCTTCTTCGACGTACGACGGGATCCCACGACGTGCGCGCAGCATGGAGCGAGCCTTGCGGTGCACTCCTCCGGCGATGTCGAGGTTCTGCAGCACGGTGAGCTGCTCGAAGACGGTGGCCGTCTGGAAGGTGCGGCCGACACCGGCCCGCACGATCTGGTGCGGCTTGAGACCGAGCAGGTCGGTGTTGCCGTAGCGCACCAGTCCGCTGGCCTTGGCAAGTCCGGTCACCGCATCGACCAGGGTCGTCTTGCCCGCGCCGTTGGGGCCGATCAGGAAGTGGACCCGGCCCTGCAGCAGGGTCAGGTCGAGCGAGTCGACGGCGACGAAGCCGTCGAACTCGACGGTCAGGTCGCGGATCTCGACGTAATCGTTCTGGGCACTCATGCGGCCACCTCCGGACGCAGCGCGGGAGCCTGCTTCTGACGAGGAGTCGGTCGCAACCGGGCCAGGTAGGACGGCACCTGCGCGAGGCCGCCGGGCAGGAGCAGGATCACCAGGACGAAGAGCGCACCCTGGAAGTAGGTCCACGATCCCGGGAAGGTCTCCGAGAGCGAGGTCTTGGCGTAGCCGACCGCGAGCGCGCCGATTGCCGGACCGAGCAGGGTGGCGCGCCCGCCGAGGGCGACCCCGGCGATGAGCCCGATCGAGGCGACCTCGTCGATGTCCAGCGGCGAGACGATGCCGACGATCGGCACGAACATCGCGCCGCCGATGCCGGCCATCACGGCCGCGATCACGAACGCGGTCAGCTTGATGTTGGCCGGATCGTGCCCCAGGAAGCGCACACGTTCCTCGGCGTCACGGGTCGCGATGAGCAGCTCGCCGAAACGGCTGCGGTAGACCTGGAAGGCGACCAGCAACATGGCCAGCAGCAGTCCGGCCGTGATGAAGAAGATCAGCCGCTGGTTGATCGGGTCGTAGAGCGAGTAGCCGAAGAACGAGGTGAAGGCACTGAGTCCGTTGAAGCCGCCGGTGATCTCGATCTGGGAGATGATCAGCGTCGCGAAAGCCACCGCCAGTGCCTGCGAGAGGATCGCGAAATAGGCGCCCTTGATCTTGCGCTTGAAGACCGCCAGACCCAGCAGGGTCGCCACGGTGGCCGGCAGCGCCACGACCATGAACAGCGTGAAGGCGCCGCTGCGGAACGGCTCCCACCAGGCGGGCATCGTGCCGTCGCCGTACAACATCATGAAGTCGGGAATGGCGTCCGGTCCGGCTGCCTCGAGCTTGAGGTGGAAGGCCATGACGTAGGCACCGAGGCCGAAGAACATGCCCTGGCCGAGGACCAGCATGCCGCCGCGTCCCCACGCGAGGCCGATGCCGACCGCGACCATCGCGTAGCAGCAGTACTTGGCCAGGTTGCCGAGGCGGAAGTCGTCCAGCACCGCTGGGGCGAGGACGAGCAGGGCGACCGCCAGGGCGCCGATGCCGACCAGGTTGAGAGTCGAGTGGGTGGCGAAGCGCTTCATGCGAGGCTCCTCGTGCGGACCGTGAAGAGGCCCTGGGGTCGGATCTGCAGGAAGGCCACGACCAGCACGAAGGTCAGCACCGTCGCGAGGCTCCCGCTCGTGTAGTAGGTGAGGAAGGCGCCCACGATGCCGAGCGTGAGGGCGGCGATCACCGAGCCCTTGATCTGCCCGATGCCACCGGCGACCACGACCAGGAAGGCCGGCACGATGTAGGACGTGCCGAGGTTGGAGACCGTGGCGGTGACGAGGGTCAGCGCGACCCCGGCAATGCCGGCCAGGCCGGAGCCGAGGAAGAACGTGATGCGGTCGGTCGCCCGAGTGGAGACACCGACCGTCTCGGCGAGGTCGCGGTTCTGCACCGTGGCGCGGATCCGCCGACCGAGCGCCGTGTACTTCAGCACCGCCGCGGTGGCGACCAGGCAGCCGGTCGCGATCGCGACGATGAACAGGCGCGTGACCGGGTAGCCGTAGCCGAGGATGTCGATCTGTCCGTGCAGCCAGCCGGGGCTCGCGACCGCCTTGGGCTGCGCGCCGAAGACGTCGCGCGCGAGCTGTTGGAGGATCAGGCCCACGCCGAAGGTGACGAGCAGGGTGTCGAGCGGCCGGTGATACATCCGGCTGATGACCGCCAGCTCCAGCAGCAACCCGAGCAGTCCCGCCACCAGGAAGCCGAGGGGCAGGGCGATCAGCAGCGACACGTCGCTGTTGCTGACGACCTGTTGGGTGAGGTACGCCGTGTAGGCGCCCGCCATCAGGAACTCACCGTGGGCCATGTTGATGACGCCCATCTGACCGAAGGTCAGGGCGAGCCCGAGGGCGACCAGGAGCAGGACGGCGCCCGTCGAGGCGCCGGTGAAGAGCTGCGAGACGATGACATCCATGCGGGTGGGCTTCCTGCGAAGGGATGGATCCCGGGGACCTCGTGCGCGTGACGCGAGGCCCCCGGGATTCGGTTCGGACGAACGGCCTCAGGCGCCGTTCGGGTCCCACCAGTCGTAGCCCTCGAGGAACGGGTCCGGCTCGATCGGGCCGTCGGAGGACCAGATCGTCTTGATCAGCTTGTTGGGCTGGACCTCGCCGATCAGGGTGGTCTTGGCGATGTGGTGGTTGTCGCCGTTGACGACGACCTTGCCCTCGGGCGAATCGAAGCTCACGCCATCGGACGCCTCGATCACGTCATCCACGTCGAAGGAGTCGGCCTTCTCGACCATGCCCTTCCACAGCCACAGGCTGGTGTACGCCGCCTCCATCGGGTCGGACGTCACGCGGTCCTCGCCGTACTTGCCCTTGAACGCCTTGACGAACTCGGCGTTGTCGGGGCTCTCGACGGTCTGGTAGTAGTTCCACGACGTCATCTGGCCGGTGAGGTCGACATCGATGGCCGCTGCCTCCTCCTCGGCGATCGAGACCGAGACGATCGGGATCGTCTTGGCGCTCAGTCCCTTGGCGTCGTACTCCTCGAGGAAGGCGACGTTGGAGTCACCGTTGATCGTGTTGAACACCACGTCGGGCTGGGTCTCGACGATCTTGTCGACCGCGGTGCCCCACTCGCCCTTGTCGAGGGTCTGGTACTCCTCACCGAGCACCTCGATGCCGTTCGCGGCGGCGTACTGCTTGATGATCTTGTTCGCCGTCCGCGGGAAGACGTAGTCGGACCCGGCAAGGAAGATCGAGTCGATCTTCTTCTCGTTCTTGAGGAAGTCCAGCGCGGGGATGATCTGCTGGTTGGTGGTCGCGCCGGTGTAGAAGATGTTGCGGTCGGCCTCGAGGCCCTCGTACTGCACCGGATAGAAGAGCAGCGAGTTGAGGCTCTTCACGACCGGCCGCATGGCGACGCGGGACGACGAGGTCCAGCCGCCGAAGACTGCGGCGACGCAGTCGCTCTGGATCAACTTCTCGGCCTTCTCGGCGAAGATCGTGGGCTCGGAGGCCCCGTCCTCCTGGACGATCTCGAGTTGCTTGCCCAGCACGCCACCGTCGGCGTTGATCTGCTCGGCGGCAAGACCCAGCGAGTCCGAGACGGTCTTCTCACTGATCGACATGGCACCGGAGAGCGAGTTGAGGAACCCGATCTTGACGGTGTCGCCACTGGTGTCCACACAGGACTTTGCGTCGCTGGCGCTGGCTTCTTCGCCTGCCTTGGCGCCGCCACATGCCGTGGCTGACACACCCAGGAGGACGACTGAGGCAACCGCGGCTACGCGGCGAGGGAGGACTTTCACGGCACACATTCCCTTCTCGGACCGCTGCAATGAGCGGTTTCAAGCGGATCCGCACCCCCGGGGTTGCGGCGACGTTGCCGCGGGGATGCGCCCGAATGGGAGGAACCTATGGAGGTGCTGTTTCGGTCGTGTGTCGTCGCCGTCACGTCTCACTACTTCCAGATGGAAGTATTGTTAACGTGCTCCGACGCGCCTCACGACTCGAACCTCAACCGAGCAGCGCGCGCAGCAGACCGATCGCCCTGTCGAAGACATCCGCGCCGACACGCTCGCGCAGCAGCTCCTCGACGCCGACCTCGGTGGCTCGCAACCGTCGCGCCTTCACCTGGCCCGTCGGGGAGAGAGCCGCAGTGACGCGGCGGCGGTCGCCGGGATGCACGCGTCGCACGACCAGACCTCGCTCCACGAGGCGGTCGATGTGACGGGTCAAGGTGCCGCCGGGCAGCACGGCCGCGTCGGCGAGCGCCGACATCGTCTGGCCGGGCCGGTCCAACAGCACGGCCATGACGCCCCACTGCTCTGCGGTGATATCGAGGGCCGCCAGGGGCTCGGCCATCGAGCGGCGAAGCTGATGTTCGAGCTGACGAGCCAGGAGACCGAGGCCGGGCGCAGTCACCGGCCCATCGGTCGGGGCACTCAACGCGGGGTGAGCTCGATCACGCATCACGTCCACGAGGACCCCCCAAAGTGTCTCAGGATTGGACCGGTCACGACCCACGGCGAGTGCCGAAACCTATCCTAGCCACGACCAGTCGATGCCAGGCCCGTGAACGGTTCCAGGCAGGAGGTGAGCCCCGTGACCCTCCATCACGGACCGCGCCCGCCCGGCGTCACGGCGGTGGCCTTCGCCGTACCCCTCCAGGGGCCGACAGGGATCTATGGCCCGTCCTGCCTCACTTTCGGCGGCCTCGCTGCCGAACAGCTCAATGCCAGTGGCGGCATCGCTGGCCGCGAGGTCGAGCTCGTGCTGGTCGATGCCGGACGCCACCCGGACGCGGTGGCGGACGAGGTCGCGGGCCTGGTCACGTCGCGGCGCGTCGACGCCGTGGCCGGCTGGCACATCTCCGCCGTACGCCAGGCCATCACCCGCCGCGTTGGCGGTCGCGTCGTCTATGCATTCGCGGCCATGCACGAGGGCGGCGACGACACCCCCGGCGTCTTCATGGTCGGCGAGCGACCTGCCAACCAACTCATCCCGGCTGCTCACTGGATGCGCGAGCAGCACGGTGTCTCCCGCTGGGCGGTTGTCGGCAACGACTACATCTTCCCTCACGTCACCGCCTCGACCGCGCGTCGCGCACTCCTCGGCACCGGATCGCAGATCGTGCAGGAGGCCTTCGTACCGCTCGGCACCTCCGACTTCACGCCCGTAGTCGATCAACTGCGTACCTCCGAGCTGGACGGCGTGATCATGCTCCTGATGGGTCAGGACGCGGTCCACTTCAACCGACAGTTCTCCCGTGCGGGACTCAGTGAGCAGTTGCCGCGGCTCAGCCCGGCGGTCGAGGAGAACACCCTCCTCGGCGGAGGCGCCACGGCCAATGACAACCTGTTCGCTGCCGCGGCCTACTTCGACGGTCTTGCCGGCGGCACATCCGATCAGCTCGCTAGCGACTACCTCGCCAGATTCGGGCCGCACGCACCCGCACCCAACGCCGTCGGTGAGTCCTGCTTCGAGGCCCTGCACTTCCTCGCCCACCTCGCCCGCGCCTGCGGCTCCCTCGACGTCGCTGCGGCCGCCGGACTTCGTGACGGCTTCTTCTATGAGAGCCCGCGTGGCCTGCTGCGACTTCGGGGCAACCTCATCGACCAAGACGTGCACATCGCCGTTGCTGACGGGCTCGAGTTCCGGGTCGAGGACCAGATCGCCCGCACGGCCTGACGCCTGACCGGGCCGCCGAATCGTCAGTCCTCGCGGCGATACATCACGTGCGTGTCCGAGTCGGCGTGCGTGAAGCCGAGCTTCGTGTACGTCGACAGCGCGGCGTGGTTGTCGCCCTCGACGTACAGAAGGACCTCCGAGACGCCGAGCCCGGCGAGGTGATGGAGCCCGGCCAGGGTGAGCGCTCGTCCGAGTCCACGGCCCTGGGCCTCGGGGTCGATGCCGACGACGTAGACCTCGCCGAGGGCAACGGAGTGCTGCTTGGTCCAGTGGAAGCCGAGCATTCTCTCCCCCGACATCGCCACGAGCAGGCCGGAGGCGTCGAACCACGGCTCGGCCATCCGGGTCGCCAGGCCGCTCTCGTCGAGGGCACCCTGTTCGGGATGGTGGGCGAAGGCCGCGGCGTTGACCCGCAGCAGCTCGTCGGTGTCGGCGGGCGTCCAGGCACGGATCTGCACGTCGGCGGGGGCCGGCAGCGGCTCACTCATCGGGCGCCGCATCACCCACAGGTCGCGGACCCGCTCGAAGCCGAATCGCGTGGCAAGCGCGGCCGCGGCCGGATGCCCGCCGTGCGACCACGCCTGCGCGGGGCCCTCGAGGTCGCCGAGCCAGGACGTCGCCAGCCCGCGCCCCCGGGCGGCGGGGTGCACGACCAGGTGCAGGTCCTCGCCGTGGGTCAGGGCGAAGCCCTGGTCGGTGACGACCCCGCCCCAGCCGTCGTCGCCGGAACCGCTCGCCCGCAGGGACAGCCACGTCCCCTCGTCGA
>JBDSPC010000208.1:0-14041 GCA_039914485.1 Nocardioides sp. | reverse complement strand
CCTCGGTCAGCTCGAGGTCGATGCCGAACGTGTTCGACTCCTCGACCGTGATGACGCCTTCCTTGCCGACCTTGTCCATCGCCTCGGCGATGGCGTCACCGACGGTGGTGTCGCCACCGGCGGAGATCGTGGCGGTGGCGGCGATCTGCTCGCGCGTCTCGACCTCCTTGGCCATGGAGAGCAGCTGCTCGGACAGCGCCGAGACAGCGGCCTCGATGCCACGCTTGAGGCCCATCGGGTTGGCACCCGCGGCGACGTTGCGCAGGCCCTCGCGCACCATGGCCTGAGCCAGCACGGTCGCGGTGGTGGTTCCGTCACCGGCGACGTCGTCGGTCTTCTTGGCGACCTCCTTGACCAGCTCGGCGCCAATGCGCTCGTAGGGGTCCTCGAGGTCGATCTCCTTGGCGATGGAGACACCATCGTTGGTGATCGTGGGGGCGCCCCACTTCTTCTCCAGGACGACATTGCGGCCCTTGGGGCCGAGGGTCACCTTCACGGCGTCGGCGAGGGTGTTCATTCCCCGCTCGAGTCCGCGGCGGGCTTCCTCATTGAAAGCAATCAACTTTGCCATAACTCGTGAGCTTCCTTCGTCATGAGTCGAGTCTGTGTACGGCGAAGGTGGGCTGCCCGCGACGGACGATCGCCAGCCTCCGACGGACCATTCCCGCCGGCGCCGACAACCTCAGCGTCACCCTGCCGTGCTGGCACTCTCATGCTGAGACTGCCAGCCTCATGTTTAGCACTCGACCCTTGAGAGTGCAAACGTCAGGAGAGGTCGGCGAGCGCGGTGATGCCGGCCGGCCCGAGGATGTCGCTGACGAGGTAGACCCGGTCGGTGCCGACGTCCCACGCGAGGACCCGCTGGCCCTCGGTGCTCGACGAGGAGAACAGCACCGTGTCCTCGTCGAACCAGCCGAGCGCAAGGCAGCAGCCTTTCATCCGGGTGCCGCCGTCATTGGCGCCGAGGTCGTCGAGCGACAACACGTACCGCTTTTGGTCCCGAGTGATCATGAGGGCCTGAGGGTTGGTGGTGCGATTGGGCAGCGCCATCCGGGTGAAGGCCGCCTGCGCCGTGCCGTTTCGACCAGCAGCGACAGGTCCCCAGGGTTCGTCGTTCGGGCCGGTCCAGGCGTGCAACCAGTCGACGTTGGAGGTCATCGACGCGCCCCCTGTCAACGAATGAACGGTTCCTCCTGAGTCCTCGCCCAACGCGGTAGGGACCCAGATCTTGTCCGCCATCAGCCACCGCGCCTCCTCGGCGAGCCAGTCGGGCGTGTCGATCGAGGTCCATTCACCCGTGACGAAGTCGAGGACTTCCAAGGAGCTGTTCTGGATGAAGAACGCGCTCGTGCCGTCGAAGGACAGGCTGTAGTACGACAGCGGATTCCTGCCGTTGCCGGCCTCGTCGGTCAGCGGCTCGAGTCGCGAGGTGTCGATCTCGACGACTCGGTCGCTCTCCGTCAGGGCGAACGCCCGCTGGCCACGCCCGGAGAAGAGCGCCACGACGGGCTCGCCGATCTCGTCCACCGACGCCGCGAAGAGATCGATCACGAAGGGCACCGGAGCAGGCCCGAGCAGAAGCTTGGACTCCTCGATGGGCGACGGCGCCGACCACACCTCTGCACCCTCATACGTGCCTGCACGCTCGGCCGGGTGTGCGTTCGGGTTGGGCGTCGAGGTCGGCGTCGAGGTCGGCGAGTCCACCGACGGAGCGGGTGCAACCCGACCGGCGGGCCCGTCCAGCAGCGCAACACCGGTCACGGCCGCCGCACTGGCGGCGACCGACGCGATCACTGCGGTCCGGGTGCCGACTCGACGGCGAGTGCCGTCACGCCAGGCCCGGTCGATGGCGGCGGGGTCGGGTCCGTCGAGTGAGGGGGCCGCGTCGTGGAAGAGGTCGCGGAGGTCGGTGTCGGTCATGAGGTCTCCAGGGAGAGCAGGTCACTGAGCTCGGGTGCGAGCTCGCGCAGCCGGCGCAGGGCCAGGTGGGCGGTGCTCTTGACGGTGCCGGTCGAGACACCGAGGGCGGCGGCGATGTCGGCCTCGCTGAGGTCGTCGAAGTAGCGCAGCACGAGGACGGCGCGTTGCCGCTCGGTCAGCAGGGCCAGGGCGTCGAGGAGCAGGATCCGGCGTTCGACGCCGGTGTCGCCCGGCGGCGTACGACCCGGATCTGACACCTCGGAGACGAGCTCGAAGCGACTGCGCCGCCACCACGAGATGTTGTCGCGCACCAGGATCTGGCGGGCGTAGGCGTCGGGGTGGCCGTCTCGCAGCCGGTGCCAGCGTTGGGCAACCTTCGTCAGCGCCTCCTGGACGAGGTCCTCGGCGCGGCCACGGTCGCCGGTCAGGAAGGTCGCGGTCCGCAGCAGCCGGGGGCGGCACACCGTCGCCCACGCCGTGAACGACTCGCGATCGCCCGTCCGTTCCTCCATGACCACCTCAACGCCATGGTGCCTCGTTTGGTTGGAGGTCGCCGCGAAGTTACTGGAGTCGCGCCGCGATCAGGTCGGCGAACGGCTCGGCGTTGGCGGGCAGGATGTCGAGGTAGAGCCCGGGCTCGATGGCCTCGAGCTCGGAGACGACCCACTCGTCGCCGTACGACAAGAGGTCGACGCGGACGTAGTCGAGCTCGCGTCCGAACCGCTGGGTGAGCCAGTCGTTCGCCGCGAGCGCCACCTTCGCGATGGCGGGATCGATGTCCACCGGCTCCGATGCGCCGCCGAACTCCTCGTGCACCCGCACCTCGTCACCCACGGGCAGCTTGTCCACCTGCGAGATGACCTGCCCGGCGAGCACGAAGACCGACACCTCACCCCGGGTGCGCACCGACTCCACGAGCGGCTGGGCGATCCAGGGGCCGCCGACGGGCGGGTACGTCGGGTGGCTGCGCAGCGTCTGGCCCAGCCGGCTGTCGAGGGGGTCGGTCACGATGATCAGGCCCGCACCGCCGGCACTGACGCGGGGCTTGACGACCGCCGTGCCGAACTCGGTGATGGCTGCGCCGAACTCGGCCGACGACGAAGCGAGCCGCGTGGGCACGGTCGGGATGGGGCCGAGGTCGGTGAGATAGGCCTTGTCGTGGTTCCACGCGAAGACGTCCGCGCCGTTGAGCAGGCGCGACTGGTCGAGCGAACGGGCCCAGGCGAGGAACTCGTCCGCGCGTGTGGCGTAGTCCCAGGTGGAGCGGACGGCGACGAGGTCGGCAGCCGCCCAGTCCACGGACGGGTCGTCCCAGACCGCCCACGTGAAGTCGATGTCGCGGGCCTTCAGCGCGGCGTCCAGTGCCTCGAAGCCGGGCTCGCCGTCGGGCATGCCGTCGAAGGTCGCGATCAGGACGGTCATGAGGTCTCCGCAGGGTCATCGTTGCTGCCGTGGAAGGTGTGCGCGGCGGTGTCGCGGTTGCTGCCCTCGACGTTGTCACCCTTCTCGATGACCACGAGGTTGTGGTAGCAGTGCACGGCTTTCACGTGCCGATCCGTGTAGCTCGACTCGTAGCCCTCGACCAGGAACTCCTCGTGGTTGAGGCCGTCGACGAGGTCCTTCACGAGGTCCATCGACGTGCCACGTGCCCGGGGGTCGGCGGCGCCGCCCCAGGCCGGCCAGTAGGAGGTCTGGATGTCCTCGATGCAGTAGATCGCGCCGTCGGGCAGCAGCGGGAAGAGGATCGCGAAGGTCGCGCGCACGTGCTCGGGGATGTGGCTGCCGTCGTCGATCACGACGAGCGGAGCACCCTCCCGCTCGATGATCTGCTGCAGGATCCCGGGGTCCGTCTGGTCGCCCAGGTAGGTCTGGACGTGCCCGCCGTCGAGGAACGACTTGTCCTCGATGTCGAGGCCGACGATCCGCGCCTTCGGGAAGAACCAGCGCCACATCTTCAGCGAGGCACCGCTGCGCCGCTTGCGCGTGTAGCCGCCGATGCCGATCTCGAGCAGCACGAACTTCTGCTTGCGCAGGTGCTCGAGGTGCTGCTGGTAGTGCGGGGTGTAGCGGTGCACGCCCCACTTGTCGGTTCCGAACTCGACGGCGAGCTCGGTGAGGTCGAGCGACATCAGCCGCTGCCGACGCTCGGCCTTGAGGTCGGCCTCGGGGTCGGCCTTCGCGTCGGCCTTCGGATCGGGCACGGGAGCAGGAGCAGAGCGGCGGAAAGGCACGAGAGGACCCTAACCGTCCGCGACTCGCCCCTCAGCCCAGTGCCAGGCTCAGCACGATCAGGGTCATCACGACCGCGATCAGTCCGTCCAGCACCCGCCACGCCATCGGCTTCGCGAACAGTGGCGCGAGCCGGCGGGCGCCGTACCCGAGTCCGAAGAACCAGCCGAAGCTGGCCAGCGCCGCCCCGGTCGCGAAGACCCAGCGGCCGTCGTCACCGTGCTGGTTGGCGATCGAGCCGAGCAGCAGGACGGTGTCGAGGTAGACGTGCGGGTTGAGGAAGGTCAGCGCGGCAGCGGTCGCGAGCGCTGCTCGCAGTGACGCGCCAGGCCCGGACTCGCCAGCCCGCAATGCATCGGGGTGTACGGCGCGGCGCAGCGCCAGCAGGGCGTAGCAGAGCAGGAAGGCGACCCCGCCCCAGCGGACGATGTCCAGCACGACCGGCGCCCGCTCAACCAGGGTGCCGATCCCGAGCACGCCCGCCCCGATCAGCAGGGCGTCGGCGAGTGCGCAGAGCAGCGCGACCGGACCGACGTGCTCGCGGCGGATCCCCTGGCGGAGCACGAAGGCGTTCTGCGCGCCGATGGCCACGATCAGCGACAGGCCGCTGCCCAGGCCGGCGAGCAGGGTGGTGAGCACGGGTCGAGGCTAGTGATCGGCGCGGGCGGAAAGTCGTGGCAACCATTCCTTGTTCGATCTGATCTAATATGAGTAACTCACTAGACTTTGCATATTCAAGGAGCGCCATGCACGTCATCGCCGTCGAGATCCCCGAGCTGGGCAACCGCGCACACCTGGTCCACGACGGCGCCTCGGCGCTCGTCATCGATGCCCCCCGGGACTGCCGCCCGATCGAGCTCGCCGCCCAGCGCGCCGGTGTGCGCGCCGCCCGCGCGCCACCTTCGCCCGCGCCCACCTGACCGGCTCGATCAACATCGAGGACGGTCCCCTCTTCGCGCAGTACGCCGCGTGGCTGGCGCCGTGGGGCGGCGACATCCTGCTCGTCAGCGACTCAGCCGACGACCTCGCGTCCGGCGTGCACGACCTGGCACAGGTCGGTGTCCACGTGCGCGCCACGCACCTGCTGGGCCCCGCGAGCACCTGGTTCGACTCCCACGACTACCGCGTGGCGGACTGGGCGACGTACTCCCGCAGCGCCCAGGGCGTGACCCTGGACGTGCGGCTCGACTCGGAGTACCGCGACGCGCACCTGCCCGAGTCGTTCCACATCCCGTTGCACGAGCTCGAGGGTGCGGCCTTGCGGCTGACGCCGGGACCGGTGTGGGTGCACTGCAAGAGCGGGTTCCGGGCGGCCATCGCGGCCAGCCTGCTGGCGCGCGCCGGCCGCGACGTCGTGCTGATCACCGACGACTGGGAGAGGGCCGAGCAGGTCGGCCTGCCGGTGCTGCGCGCCGCCTGAGACTCACCCGACGGCTGGCGCGTGGTGCCCAAACGGAAGGTCGTCGGCGTACCCCAGCGCGGCGAGGACCGACGGCAGCATCGCCCTGGCAGTGCGCTTGTAGCCGTGAGTGCTGGGGTGGAAGCGGTCGAGGCTGAACATCTCGTCGGGGTTGGTGATGAAGAACGGCCCGACGACCGTCGCGAGCGACACCGCGCGAGCGCCGTGGCTCAGCGCCGCCTCGCGCTGGGCCGCGGCGAGCTGGCGGGAGGCGCGTGAGCCCAGGGCTCGCAACGGTTGCGGGACCGGTCGCAGCGCGCCCAGGTCGGGGCAGGTGCCGACCACGACCTCGGCACCCCGCTCCTGCAGCGCGGTGATCGCCTCGGTCAGGTGCCGGATCGAGTCCACGGTCGGGATCCGGTGGGTGACGTCGTTGCCGCCCACCACGATGACGGCGACGTGCGGCCTGTACGTCGATGGCAGCCCGACGATCTGCTTCGCGAGCACGCTGCTCTCGGACCCGACGATCGCGGCCGTTCGCAGCCGCACCGACCTCCCGGTCCGCTTCGCGACGCGGCGCGCCAGTCCGCCGCCCAGTGTGTGCCTGGGGTGATCGGCCCCGAGTCCCGCGGCGATCGAGTCACCCAGCATCACGAGGTCGATCGGTTCGCCGTACCTCTTCTTCCAGACCTTGTCCGCGCTCGGCGCGACGTGCCCGAGCGGGTCGCCGATCCGGCTTCGCGCGATCGCGGCCTGCCGCGTCAGCACCTCCTTCATCCCGTACGCCGCACCGCCGGCCACCGCACCGATCGCGCCCGCTCCGATGCCCAGTCGCGCCCAGTCCCTCGTTCGCATGAGGTGGTTCAACCAGACCCGGACCAACGACGTGCCACGTCGAGGTGGCCGGGGGACGAACGGCCCTGACACCCGAGGACGAATACTCATGCGCCCGCAAACGAACAGGGCCACGATGAGCCCATGGACACCCTCGAACAACGCCCTGTGAGCAGCGCGCAGTACACCTGGTTGCGCCGCGAGCTCGCCGACTGGCGAGCCGACGGCATCGTCGATGCCGGCACGGCCGACGCCATCGCCGCCCGCTACCTCGACGCCGGCGACACCCACCGGCGCTTCTCCCTGGGCCGGATCCTGCTCTTCCTCGGCGGTGCATTCGTCGGGGTCGGCCTGATCTGGCTGGTGGCCGCCAACCTCGACGAGCTGCCGCCGCTGCTCCGCTTCCTCGCCGTCGCCGCCATCTGGCTGGCACTGATCGCGGCCGCGGAACTGTCACGGGCGGCGGGCGCCGTACGCGGATCGCTGCGGCTGATGGCGGCGCTCGCCTTCGGAGCGGTGATCTTCCAGGCCGCTCAGTCCTTGCAGGTCTCCGCCTACTCCCCCGGCCTCGTCGGCCTCTGGGCGGCCGGCGCCCTCGCGCACGCCTACGGCTTCCGCGCCCTGATGCCGCTGGTCGTCGGCGTCGTCACCGGCATCGTCTGGTGGGTCTGGCAGCCACTCTGGACCGACGGCAGCGTCGCCGGTGCGGTGGTCGCCTTCGGCACGGCGGGTGTCGCGGCCATCTCGCTGGCCGTGATCCACGACCGGGGCCTGACCCGCTTCGGCCAGGTGTGGCGCTCGGTGGGCGCCCTGCTCGGGATGGTCAGCCTCTTCATCGCGGCGGTGCCGTACACGACCACCGAGGACTTCGGATGGAACGGCTGGCTGATCGGTGCCATCGCCGTCGCGGCGATCGCCGCCACCGGGGCCTTGGCCGTGGCTCGTGGCCGGGCGCGCCTCGAGCCGCTGGTCGCGATCGGCGTGCTCGCCGTGGCCGGCCTGATGGTGCTGTGGGACACCGGCACCGACACCTCGAGCGTCGACCTCGCCGACTGGGCGCACGCGGCCGCCGGCGTGATCGCCTTCGTCGGGCTCGCCGTGGCGTTGGTCGCGATCGGCACCCTGCGCGACAACCCGGTCCTCACGGTGATCGCCATGATCGGCCTGGTCGTCTTCACGACCTTCCAGGCGTTCTCGGTCTTCGCCGCGATCGTCGAGGGCGCATGGCTCTTCCTGGTGCTCGGCCTGATCTTCCTGGCCACCGGGTTCCTGTTCGACCGCGCCAGGCGCGAGATCGCGGCGTCGCTCGAGGACGCCCCCGACCAGACAGGAACAGGACGATGAACAAGCTCATCACCCTCGGAGTCGTCGTGGCCGCCCAGGCCGCCCTCGTCGGCGTCGCCGTCGCGCCGCAGCTCTCCGCGCGGCTGACCGGTGACACCTACGAGCTCCGGGTCGCACCGCTCGATCCGATCGACCCGTTCCGCGGCGCCTACGTCACCCTCGACTACCCCGACCTCCAGTGGCCGGACATGACGGACGACTCGGACAACGGGCCGCTCTACATCACACTGATCGAGGACGACGGCGTGATGGTCGCCGACGAGTTCCTGCGTGATCACCCGTCCGGCGACCAGCCCTACCTCGCCTGCAACGACCGGGACTGGCACCTCGAGTGCGGGATCGACAGCCTCTTCCTCCCGCAGGACGAGGCAGCAGCCATGGAGGACGTGCTGCGCGACGGCGCGGTCGCTGAGGTGAAGATCGACCGCTGGGGGCACGCCGCGCTCATCGACGTACGCGCTCCGTAGCGGTCAGGACCTCATCACGCTGACGGTGTAGTAGCGCTCCTCGTCGGTGGCCAGCTTCTCGGGGTCGACGGTGATCGACTTCGGGACACCACGCGAGGAGTAGCTGACCTCGACCCGGTCGGCGGTCGCCTGGGCGTCGCGGATCATCGCGAAGAGCTGGTCCATCGAGTGGCCCTTGCGGTGCGCGAGCCGGCGCCCGCCCTGGGTCACCTTGCGGATCTCGCCGTCGCGCACGACCGTGCGCACGGCCGCGATCTCGGGGCAGAAGCAGGAGAGCGTGACGGTGGTCGTGTAGTCGTCGATGTCCTTGGCGTCCCACGCCTGCCACGCCTGCACCAGCGCCGGATCGTCGGTCGCGTCCGGCTCGAAGTCGCTTGCGGCGTACGCCGACGTCGGGACGATCAGCAGGGCCAGGGCCGGGAACAGGGCGCGCGTCATGGGGGTCATGCTCGCTTGGACGGTCACTCGCATCGAGCGGTTGCGTCAGCCGCCGGCAACGGCGGGGATGACCGAGATCTGGGTGCCGTCGGGCGTCGCGGTGTCCAGGTTGTCCAGGAAGCGCACGTCCTCGTTGCCGACGTAGACGTTGACGAAGCGGCGCAGGTTGCCGGCCTCGTCGAGCACGCGGCCCTTGATGCCGGCGTAGCTGGCGTCGAGGTCGTCGAGCACGGCGGCGAGGGTGTCCCCGCTGGCGCTCACCTCGGACTCGCCGTCGGTGTAGGTGCGCAGGATGGTCGGGATACGGACCGAGACGCTCATGGGGACTCCTTGTGGATCGAACCTAGACGAGGTTGGCGGCGGTGAAGGCGGAGTAGGTCGGCTCGATGGTGGCAGCGGCCCCGACCCGGTCGGAGATCGAGTCGAGGGTCTTGAGGCCGTGACCGGTGTTGATGACGACGGTCTCGAGCGAGGTGTCGAGCTGGCCGGTCTCGACGAGCTTCTTCAGGACGCCCACGGTGGTGCCGCCCGCGGTCTCGGTGAAGATCCCCTCGGTGCGGGCCAGCAGCACGATGCCCTCGCGGACCTCGTCGTCGGTGATGTCCTCGACCGCGCCCCCGGAGCGGCGGCAGATGTCGAGGACGTAGATCCCGTCGGCCGGGTTGCCGATCGCGAGGCTCTTGGCGATGGTGTCGGGCTTCACCGGGCGGATGGCGTCGGTGTTGGCCTTGTAGGCGACGCTGACCGGCGAACAGCCGGTCGCCTGGGCGCCGTAGATCTTGTAGGGCTTGTCCTCGACCAGGCCGAGCTTGATCAGCTCCTGGAAGGACTTGTCGACCTTGGTCAGCTGCGAGCCGGACGCAACCGGGATGACGACCTGGTCGGGCAGGCGCCAGCCGAGCTGCTCGGCGATCTCGTAGCCCAGCGTCTTGGAACCCTCGGCGTAGAACGGACGGACGTTGACGTTGACGAACGCCCAGCCCTCTTCCTCACCGGCGATCTCCGAGGCGAGCTTGTTGACGTCGTCGTAGTTGCCGTTCACCGCGACGAGCTTGTCGGTGAAGATGGCCGAGTTGACCTGCTTGGGCTGCTCGAGGTTGCTCGGGATGAAGACCACGGTCTTGATCCCCGCGCGGGCCCCGGCGGCCGCGACCGCGTTGGCGAGGTTGCCCGTCGACGGGCAGGCGAAGACCTTCGCGTCGAGCTCGCGGGCGGCGCTCAGCGCACACGCGACCACGCGGTCCTTGAAGGAGTTGGTGGGGTTGGTCGAGTCGTCCTTGACCCACAGGTTGTCGATGCCGAGCTCGCGGCCGAGGTTGTGGGCCTTCAGCAGTCGCGTGAAACCGGGCTCCATGTTGGGGCTCTGCTCGATGTCGTCGGGCACCGGCAGCAGGGCCTTGTAGCGCCAGATGTTGGCGGGACCGGCGGCGATCTCCTCGCGGGTCACGGCCGGGAAGTCGTAGGCCACCTCGAGGGGGCCGAAACACTCCGGACAGGCGTAGTGCGGGCCGAGCTCGACCTCGTGGGAGCACTCGCGGCACTGGAGCACGCGGGCATTGCCGAAGGCGCCCTCGCGCAGGGCCTTCTTCTCTTGAACGACAGCAGTCATGGCGAAATCCTCCTTCTCATCTACCCCGGCGCGACTTTCGCTCCGGGACGGAATTGGCACCGTTTCCGCGACTGCCGCAGACGGCAGGAGGTTCGTGGCGGTTGCCGGGACTTCGTCGGGCCGTTCCCTCAGTCCCTCGTGATGAGGTCTTCAGGTTAGACAGGCCGTCTCAGCATGTGCACATCGAGTCCACATGTTGGCACGCGGCCGTCTCGCCGAGGTCGTCCGGCGGTGCGTCAGGCCCGCACGTCGGCGATGAACCTGCGCAACAGGTCCATCACACCGTCGGCACCGGGCACGACGACGTCCGCGAGGGGCAGCAGCACCGACTGCTCGTCGGAGGCCGCACAGACGAGCAGGGTCGGCAGGCCGCGCTCGCGCAGCTCCGCGACGGCCTCGAAGGCCTCGACGTCGCCGAGGTCGTCACCGGCGAAGAGGAAGCCGCCGGCGTTCTGCTCCTTGACCAGGGTCTCCACGGCATGGCCCTTGTGCTGGCCGTCGGAGCGGACCTCGATCACGTTGCGACCGGGCTCGACGACCAGTCCGTGCAGGCGCGCCAGTTCCGACATCGGTGCCAGCAGGCGCTCGAACGCCTCGTTGGCGTCCTCGAGCCGTCGAGTGTGTACGGCGACCGCCAGCCCCTTCTCCTCGATGTAGGCCCCGCTCGCGCGACTGCGACGAAGCAGCGACGGCAGCTCCCGCTCGAAGGTGGACAAGCCGTGCGGCGGGCGGGGCGAGATGACTCGTCGCTGTGTGGAGGACCAGCGCTCGTTGCCGTACTGCCCGAAGACGAAGAGCTCCTTGCCGTGGTCGCCGATCGCGTCGCCGACCTCGTCGAGCCCACCGAGGGCCAGCACCTGGCGCGCCGGGCGGCCGGTGACGACCGCGACGGCTCGCACCAGGTCGCTCAGGTCGACCAGTGCCTGGGGGGCGTCGGGGTGGATGTGCGCCTGGGTCGGGTCCTCGACGATCGGCGAGAGCACGCCGTCGAAGTCGAGTCCGACGACGATCTCGTCGGCGTGCGCGACGATCGCGTCGTAGCGCTGCCTGGCTGCTGCGGAGGTGAACTCCATGCGGAAAGCCAACCACGCGGGCCGGCTGAGCGCGTAGTCAGGCTCGGCCGCGAGCCTGCCTTGGGTTGAGGAGGCGCGCTAGCGCCGTCACGAAACCGCGTCGGGCGTGAGGATGATCGTCAGCCGGTCCATCTTCATCGGCTCGACGGCCGGCGCGGTGCGGGCGATCCCGAGGTCGAGCGAGAGCTGCTTGGCCTCGGCCTTGAGCCGCGCGGGGTAGTAGACGGTGGAGGCCGGGATGGAGCCGACCCAGTTGTCCTCGCCCACCACCTGCCAGCCGATCTGGGTGGCCTTGGCGGCCGTCGTCGCTGCCAGGCCCTTGATGCCTGAGTTGTTGAAGACCTCGACGTAGACGTCGGCGCGCTTGATCACGGGCTTGGGCTTGGCGGTCTTCGTCGGCACCACGGGAGCGGGCTCGGCGGTCTCGGTCTGGACCGCGGAGGCCGTGGTGACCTTGCGCTCGATCGGGCCGGCGTCGCGGGTGGCGACGAAGGCGAAGCCGGCCATCGCGATCGCGATGATGCTCAGCATCACCAGCGGCGACGGGAAGGCCACGCCCCGCTGGTTGCGGGAGCGGGTGCGCGAAGAGTTCATGGGTGCCTCACTGGGGGAAGGTAGGCGGGACAAGAGCGTCGGGCTGGGTCAGACTTCGAAACCGAGGCGGCGCGCGGAGCGCTGACGCTGGCGAGAGGCACGCAGCCGGCGGAGCCGGCGCACCAGCAGCGGGTCGGCCTCGAGGGCCTCGGGACGGTCGATGAGCGCGTTGAGCACCTGGTAGTAGCGCGTCGAGCCCATGTCGAACTTCTCGCGGACGGCCTGCTCCTTGGCCCCGGCGAACTTCCACCAGTGGCGCTCGAACTCGAGGATGTCGCGGTCGCGCTGGCTCAGCCCGGGGGTGTCCTCACCCTCGTGTGCGACATATGCGTTCGCGGCGTCCATGACTTGGTCTCCCTGATCGGCGTCCCTGTGGGGGCCACTGTAGGCGACGAACAACACCGATGTCATTCGCTCTCGGCGAGTCGCGTTGGAAGAACCACTCGGCGCGGGGTACGGCGTCGGCACCCCCTAAGGTGGACGCGTGACCACACCAGGCTTGGCCGACCTCGTGATCGTCGCCAACCGGCTCCCGGTGGACCGGGTCACCCTCCCGGACGGCACCGCGGGCTGGCGCCGCTCCCCCGGCGGCCTCGTCTCCGCGCTCGAGCCCGTCATGCGCGCCAACGACGGCGCCTGGATCGGCTGGCCGGGCTCCACCGACGACCTCGAGCTCGAGCCGTTCGTCGAGGACGGCCTCCAGCTCGTGCCGATCCACCTGACGGAGGACGAGGTCGAGGAGTTCTACGAGGGCTTCTCCAACGGCACCCTCTGGCCGCTCTACCACGACCTCGTCGCCAAGCCGGAGTTCCACCGTGAGTGGTGGGAGTCCTACGTCACGGTCAACCAACGCTTCGCCGAGCGGGCGGCCGAGATCGCGTCGGCGAACGCCACCGTCTGGGTGCAGGACTACCAGCTCCAGCTCGTCCCGCAGATGCTGCGCGAGCTGCGCCCCGACCTGCGCATCGGCTTCTACCTCCACATCCCCTTCCCGCCCGCCGAGCTGTTCAGCCAGCTCCCGTGGCGTCGCCAGATCCTCGAGGGGCTGCTCGGCGCCGACCTGATCGGCTTCCAGCTCGCCGGTGGCGCCGCCAACTTCGTGCGCCTGGTCCGCGGCCGGGTCGGGCACAAGACCCACCGCGACCTCGTCTACCTCCCCGACGGCCGCACCGTGAAGGCGGCCGCCTTCCCGATCTCCATCGACGCGGCCGGCTTCATCGAGCTGGCCCAGACCGAGAAGGTGCAGGCGCGCGCCGCCGAGATCCGCGAGGCGCTCGGCAGCCCGCGCAAGGTCTTCCTCGGCATCGACAGGCTCGACTACACCAAGGGCATCTACGCCCGGCTGCGCGCGTTCTCCGAGCTGATCGCGGAGGGCAAGCTCGACGTCGAGGACGTCGTCTTCGTCCAGGTCGCCACCCCGTCACGCGAGCGCGTCGAGCAGTATCGCATCCTGCGCGACGACATCGACCGGCTCGTGGGCCGGATCAACGGCGACCTCGGCCGGATCGGCCGTCCCGCGATCTCCTACCTGCACTCCTCCTACCCGCGCGAGGAGATGGCGGCGCTCTACCGCGCCGCCGACATCATGGTCGTCACGCCCTACCGCGACGGCATGAACCTCGTCGCCAAGGAGTACGTAGCCTGCCGCTTCGGCGACGACGGCGC
Organism: Nocardioides sp.; assembly: GCA_039914485.1. Lineage (GTDB taxonomy): Bacteria > Actinomycetota > Actinomycetes > Propionibacteriales > Nocardioidaceae > Nocardioides. The sequence continues at coordinate 469 of JBDSPC010000208.1, read as the reverse complement.
GCTCGTGCTCAGCGAGTTCGCCGGGGCCGCCGACGAGCTCCGGCAGGCCTACCTCGTCAACCCCTACGACATCAACGGCATGAAGGCCGCACTGTTGGAGGCGTTCCACGCCGAGCCGAAGGAGACGACCAAGCGGATGCGAGCGATGCGCAAGCAGGTCGTCGACAACGACGTCACCGCCTGGGCCAACAACTTCCTCGCCGCACTGGCCGACACCCGACCCGACCACGACAAGACGGTCCGCCCCTCTCGTCGGCGCTGACGTCGGCGTACGACCTGCTGATCACGCGGGGTGCCCGGCTGTCGCCTTCGCCATGATCGCGGTGATCTCCTCGGCGAGGTCGGGTCCGACCGTTCCCCACGCCCGGCCGTAGCCGTAGACCTCGCGCAGGGGCCGTGACGACATCAGCCCGTCGATCAGGTCGATGTCGTCGGCGGTGATCAGCGCCGGGTGGGCGACCCCGACCGC
>JBDSPC010000203.1:0-8967 GCA_039914485.1 Nocardioides sp. | reverse complement strand
TGCGTCTCGCTGCTGGTCCTGCTCGTGCTGCTCGTCGGCATCCCGCGCCTGGTGGCCCGCGACGCGTCGGAGTAGCAGTCAGAGGACGTGTCGCAGGTAGCGCATCGGATCGTCGAGATAGGCGCGCCAGTGCCCGACGACCTCGAGATCGCCGTACGCCGACTGGCGCAAGCCCCACGGCCCGACCTCGAGCACGTTGGCGCCGGGGATCGCGGCGAGCAGCGGCGAGTGGGTCGCGCACAGCACCTGCGCCCCGTCGGCCGCGAGCTCGGCCAGGGTGCTGACGAGGGCGACCTGTGCGGAGAAGGAGAGTCCTGACTCCGGCTCGTCGAGCACGTAGAAGCCCGGCGAGTTGAAACGCGTGCGCAGCACCGCGAGGAAGGACTCGCCGTGGCTCAGGGCATGGAAGTCGGGCTCGGGCGTGGTGCCCGGATTGGCCTTCAGGTAGCTGTAGAAGCCGTGCATCGTCTCGGCGCGCAGGAAGAAGCCCCACTTCTTCGCGCCCGGAGACCGCTCCAGGCGCAGCCACTCGTGCAGGTCTGATTCGGTGCGGTACGTCGAGTGGCGGGCGTGGATCGAGCCGCCCTCGGGCGACAGGCCGTAGGCCATCGCGATCGCCTCGACGATCGTCGACTTGCCGCTGCCGTTCTCTCCGATCAGCAGGGTCACGCCGGCGGGCAGCTCCAGCCCGGTGGTGAGGATCTGCGAGACCGCCGGGATCGTCACGGGCCAGCCGCTCGTCAACGGCGGCGCATCTGCGCCGGCCACCACGCGGCGTACGGGCCGTCGATCCCAGCGTGCGTCCACGGCGCCGAGCGTACGGCGACGCACCGACGTGTCACCGGGCTGTGGTGACGGGGCGCATCGCGTGCCCTCGCTGTGCCCGCTTTGGGTGCCGGAGACCTCACCGGCCTCCGGGCCGTGGGCGCTGGGAAGGGCTGCTTCGCGGGCTGATCCGGCCATCTGGACGGGCCAGGGGCCGCCTGAGTACTGCGATCCAGCTTCCCCGCGCGGCGTGATTCGTCACTCTTCCTCTGGGGAGTGGCCAAGGTCGCGCGCACTGATCTCCTGAGCGTCCCCTGCGACCAGGCTGACGAAGAGGTCGGCCCAGCGCTCGAGGTGCCGGTCGCCGACGTACTCGTCCAGGACGCGCTCGTGTGCCGCGTGCCCCAGACGCCGAGCCAGCACCGGGTCGGCGAGGAGCATCTCGAGGGTCTGGGCGAAGGCCTCGAGGTCGGCCGGGTCGTCGAGCAGCAGGCCGTCGCGTCCGTGGCGGATCTGGTCCTGGATGCCACCGACCCGGCTGGCCACCACGGCCCGTCCCTTCCACATCGCCTCGGCGACCGTCAGCCCAAAGCCCTCCACCAGGCTCTTCTGCACCACGACCTCGGCGCTCCTCTGCAGTGCGTTCACCAGCCGCGCGTTCGTCACGAGGTCGTCCATCGACAGCGTGAGCAGGTGTGTACGCCTCTTCGTCGCCGCCGGGAGACCCGCCCGGACGTCGCGGCACTCGAGGAGGACCTCGGCCCCTTCAGGGTCGTCGGAGACACCAGAGGTCTGGGGACCGGCGAGCACCAGGTGCACGTCATCGGCGAGACCACCCTCCAGGAGCCCGAAGCCGGTCATCACCCCGGCCATGTCCTTGAGCCTGTCCCACCGGCTGACCTGCAGCACGATGCGGTTCCTCGACGAGAGCGCCTCGGTCAGGCCACCGCCGCCGGCCTCGTCGAGGGCAGGGGCGGCGTGCAGCAGCAACGAGCGGGCGTCCGCTGCGGTGAGCGGACCGTTCTTCGCGGAGAGCGGGTCGATGGACGGCGCGATGACCCGCACCCGCGTGGGGTCGAGCCACGCCGGCGCGTAGGCGGCCCGGGAGAAGACGCAGGAGTCGGCCTCCTCGACGTGCTCGCGCAGGAACTCCCAGGCCCGGTCGGTCCAGGCGTCGGTCTCGTCGCGGCCGACGTGGCAGCGCCACACGACCGCGGCCGCCGCACGACGTGCGACGCCGACCAGGCCCGCCGTCTGCGGGTCGTGCAGGACGACGATGTCCTCGCCCGAGAGCCGCTCGTCGAGACCGCTCGCGTTGGCGGCGAGCACGGCCCGGTAGTGGTCACGCTCGGCGGGCCCGAGCGGGCCGCCGTCCCCGGGCACACCGTGCAGCTGGTTGTGGACCCGCTTGGTGATGGCGAAGAACTCCGGATCGCCGTCGAGCACCAGCCAGCGGTTGACCACTCCGGCCCCTCGGCCGTAGGCGAGGTGGGTCCTCAGCTGTTCGGCGACGCCCCCTCCGGCGTCCGTGGCGTTCACGTGCCACACGACGCGCCCGCGCAGGACCTCCCGAGCGTGTGCGGCGAGGGCTCGCAACCGCATCGCCCGGTCCGCAGGGAGAATTGCCTCCAGCTGGCTGATCGGGACAGGCTCAACCTCGACTTCTCGCACAGAATCTGTCTACAGGGCCCGCCACGCGGCCACAGGGGTCCTTCGACCCGGGATGGCACGACCTCCGGCCCGGTCGCCTGGGGGCAAGCCGGCGAAGACTGGTGGGTGACCGGCATTCGGGCCGGCGCGCGACGAGAGGCCACGACATGTCCCATCCCACGGCGACCACCTGGTGGGTCGAGGTGTTCCTCGGAGCGTCCGACGGGATCGCGACGGCCCACGCCAAGCTGCACAACCACGAGCACACCAACGTCGGGACGACGGGCGAGGCGAGGGTCGACTCACAGGACCCCGACGTCCTCGGGGTGGGATACGAGCTGGCCACCGCGCGGGCGTTGATGGCCCTGGCCCAGCAGCTGCTGGAGAGCGCAGCCGGCGACATCGGGGGCAGCACCGGGGAGAGCGTCCCGGCCGCCGACTTCCTGCCCGGCCCCAGGCCCGCCCCCGACACGACACAGCGCCACCAGGACGCGGCGACCTGGTGGTCGGCCTTCTGAGAAGACGACGATGACCACGCAGACGACCGTCGAGGTGCATCTCGAGGAGCTCGGCCACCACTCGTGGCTCAAGGCGCTGGCCAACCGCCGAGGAGGGTCTCCGCTGGTGGTTCGGGACGTACGTCGCCGGGTGAGCCGACGCCGGCCGGTTCAGGGCGTCATCGCCTGGATGGCCGTGATCGCGATCGTGTAGACGATGTCCTCGACCAGCGCGCCGCGTGACAGGTCGTTGACGGGCTTGGCCAGCCCCTGGAGCATCGGGCCGATCGAGATCACGTCGGCACTGCGCTGCACCGCCTTGTAGGTGGTGTTGCCGGTGTTGAGGTCGGGGAAGACGAACACGTTGGCGCGACCGGCCACCGGGCTTTCCGGCGCCTTGCTGCGAGCGACCGAGGCGATGGACGCGGCGTCGTACTGGAGCGGACCGTCGACCAGCAGGTCCGGGTCGCGCTCGCGCACGATGCGGGTCGCCTCGGTCACCTTGACCACGTCTTCGCCCGCGCCCGAGGCGCCGGTGCTGAAGCTGATCATCGCGACCCGTGGGTCGATGCCGAACCTGCGGGCGGAGGTGGCGCTCTGCAGGGCGATGTCGGCCAGCTGCTCGGCGTCCGGATCCGGGTTGACGGCGCAGTCCCCGTAGATCACGACCTCGTCGGGCAGGCACATGAAGAAGACCGACGAGACCAGCCGGGCGCCGGGAGCCGGGCCGATCAGCTGCAGCGCCGGACGGAGGGTGGCGGCCGTGGTGTGCACGGCGCCCGCGACCATGCCGTCCACCTCGTCGAGCCGCAGCATCATCGTGCCGAGGGTGATGGGGTCGTCGAGCTGGTTGCGCGCAATGTCGGGCGTCATGCCCTTGTGCTTGCGCGTGGACACGAGGGCGTCGACGTAGGTCTCGCTCACGGCTGCCGGGTCGATGATCTCGAGGCCGTCGGGAAGGGTGAGGCCGAGCGACTCGGCCTGGGCGAGCACGTCGCGGGTGGCTCCGAGCAGGACGCACCGGGCGAGACCCATCTCGTGGCAGGTCACCGCAGCGCGGATGGTTCGGGGCTCGGTGCCCTCGGGCAGCACGATCCTGCGGTTGGCCTCGCGGGCCTGTGTCGCGAGCCGCCGCCTGAAGGCCGGCGGGCTGAGTCGCGGGACGTGGTCGGGTGTCGGCAGGGTGGCCAGCCAGTCCGGGTCGAGCGCGTCGGCGACGGCGGTCATCACCAGCCGCGCGCGCTCGTCGTCGTCGACCGGGACCTCGGGATCCATGTCGTGCACGGTCGTCGCGGTCTCGTAGCTGTTCCTCTGGGTCAGCAGGATGGGCAGGCCGGTGGCCGCGGCCGGGCGGCACAGCTCCCACACCCGCGGGTCGGGCTCCACGCCCAGGGTGAGCAGCAGGCCGGCGAAGCGGGTGCCGTTCATCGCGGCCAGGCAGACGCTGAGGATGATCTCGTCACGGTCGCCCGGGACGATCAGGAGCACGCCCTCGCGGAGCAGCGGCAAGATGCCCGGCACCGCCTGCGCGCCGACGACGACCTCCTTGACGCGACGGTCGGTCTCACCCTCGTTGAGCGCCCGGACGTCCAGGCCGTGGACCGCGTCCGAGACCCGCGCCCAGCCCAGCTCCGGTCGGAACGGCACGGTCCCGACCAGTGCGAGCTCGCGTCGGGCCAGCAGGCCGCGGATCTTCTCGATCGTGCCCGGGCCCAGGTCGTGGACGCGGTTGACCACTGCGCCGACGACCCGTGTCCGCTCGCCTCCCTGATAGGTCCGCGCGGTGATCTCCATCGCCTCCGCGAGGTGCTCGAGGTCGTCGTCCCCGTCGGGGGCACCCACGAGCAGCACGTCGGCGTCCAGCGCCTTGGCCAGCGCGACGTTGGTGCGGCTGGCATACACCAGGCCGGAGCCCGGGACGAGGCCCTCGACGACCACGACGTCGTGCTCGGCGATGAGCGGCTCCGCGGCCGCCACCACGTCCTCCAGCAGCGAGTCGAGCCCGTTGCGGGACAGTGCCTGCTCGACCCGGTGGGCGGCGATCGGCTCCGGCGGCCGGAGCGCGGAGGTCAGCCGCACCAATGCCGTCGAGCGGTCCTGGTCGGCGCCGCGCGCCCGCGGTTGGGCGAGCGGCTTGTAGAAGCCGACCTTGACGCCCTGGCGCTCGAGCGCGTGCACCAGCCCGAGGCAGGCGGCGGTCAGACCGACGCCGTGACCGGTGGGGACGACGAGCAGGGTGCGGGTCACCGGGCCAGCCTCGCAGTGTCACGAGCGATGAGGAGCTCCTCGTCGGTCGGTACGACGATGGCCGTCACGTCCCCGGGAGCGCTCACCCGCCCGCCGGTGTGCCGGCCATGGTCGGCGTTGGCCTCGGGGTCCTCGGCGAGGCCCAGCACGGAGAGGTGCGAGAGCACCTGTCGCCGTACGGCGGGGGAGTGCTCGCCGATGCCGCCGGTGAACACCACGGCGTCGAGCCCGCCCAGCGCCACCGCGAGGGCGCCGACGGACTTCGCCGCGCGGTAGCAGAACACGTCGACCGCGAGACGGGCCGACTCCGACCCGTTGTCGGCGGCTTCGCAGACCGTGCGCATGTCGTTGCTGACCCCCGAGAGGCCGAGCAGCCCGCTGCGGGTGTTGAGCGCTTCGATCACGCCCGCCACGTCGAGGTCGAGCCGCTCGGCGATGTAGCCGAGCAGCCCCGGGTCGACGTCGCCGCTGCGGGTGCCCATCACCAGGCCCTCGAGCGGAGTCAGGCCCATCGTCGTGTCCACCGACTCACCGCCGCGCACCGCCGCCGCGCTGCACCCGTTGCCGAGGTGCAGGGTGACCAGTCGCAGGTCCTCGACCGGCCGCTCCAGCATCTCGGCGGCGCGGACGCTGACGTAGCGGTGGCTGGTGCCGTGGAAGCCGTACCTGCGCACGCGGTGCTCGTCGAACCAGTCGGTGGGTACGGCGTAGCGGTAGGCCACGGGCGGCATCGTCTGGTGGAAGGCCGTGTCGAAGACCGCGACCTGGGCGAGGTCGGGGAGCTCGGCCCGCGCGGTCTCGATGCCGAGCAGGTTGGCCGGCATGTGCAGTGGCGCCAGGTCGACGAGGTCGTGCAGGTCCACCAGGGTCGCGTCGTCGATCACCACGGCCGCGGAGAACTGGCTGCCGCCGTGGACCACCCGGTGCCCCACCCCGACGAGCCCGTCCCGCTCCGCGTGCGTGAGCGCCGCCATCAGGTGCGCAACCACGCCGCGCGCCGACGAGTCGTCGGGCGCGCTGCTCTCCTCAGCGTCACCTCGGCGCAGGCGGACGACCGCGTCACTGGTCCCGACCCGCTCGGCGAGAGCGGTGAGCCGGCGCTCACCGGAGTCGGGGTCGACGAGGGCGAGCTTGACCGACGAGCTGCCGCAGTTGAGGACCAGCACCCACTCCTGGCTCACTCCCCGGACCTCGTCGCCGGGTCCGGCAGCACCCAGTCGCGCACCTCAGGCAGGTCCTGGAGGTGCTCGACGACGTAGTCCTCGTGCGCGGCGAGGCGTTCCTCGCACCACGCCTTGAGGTCGCTGGCACCCGGTGGCGTGCGCCGCGCGTTGTTGAGCGCGTCCATCACCAGGTGGTAGCGCGAGACCCGGTTGCGCACGACCATGTCGAAGGGGGTGGTCGTCGTCCCCTCCTCGACGAACCCGCGCACCCGGAAGCGGTCCGCGTCCGGCCGGCCGTGCACGAGCTGGTGGATCGCGCCCGGATAGCCGTGGAAGGCGAAGACGACGTCCACGTGGTCGGTGAACAGCTCCTTGAAGAGCGTCTCGTCCATCCCGTGCGGGTGGTCGCGCACGCGCAGCAGTGACATCAGGTCCACCACGTTGACCACGCGGGTGCGGAAGTCGGGCAGCCGCTCGCGCAGGATCTGCGCGGCCGCCACGGTCTCCATCGTGACCACGTCACCGGCGCACGCCAGCACGATGTCGGGGTCCGCGCTGCCGTCGTCGGTACCGGCCCACTCCCACACGCCCGAGCCGCGGGCGCAGTGCACGCCGGCCTCCTCGGCGGTGAGGTACTGCAGCTGCGGCTGCTTGTCGATGACGATCAGGTTGACGTACGACGTGGACCGCAGGCAGTGATCGGCCACGGAAAGCAGGCAGTTGGCGTCCGGAGGGAGGTAGACCCGGCCGACCGTGCCGCGGATGTTGATGACGTTCTGGATCAGGCCAGGACCCTGGTGGCTGAAGCCGTTGTGGTCGTTGCGCCAGGCGGTCGAGGTCAACAAGATGTTCAGGCTCGGGACGCGGGCACGCCACGGCAGCTCCTCGGCCTCCTGCAGCCACTTGGCGTGCTGGATCGTCTGGGACGCGCTCACCATGGCGAAGGCTTCGTACGTCGCGAACATCCCGTGTCGCCCGGTGAGCGTGTAGCCCTCCAGCCAGCCGTGGCAGTTGTGCTCGGACAGCACCTCCATCACCCGGCCGTCGCGCGAGATCTTCTCGTCGTCCTCGGTGACTCGCTCCGCGGACGCCCGGTCGGAGACCTCGAAGACAGCCCCGAGGCGGTTGCTGGTGGTCTCGTCGGGACAGAACAGCCGGAAGCGGTCCGGGTTGGCGACGTACACGTCGCGCAGCAGCTCGCCGAGCCGACGGGTGGACTCGAGCCGCGCGCTCGCCGGGGACGGCACGTCGACCGCGTAGTCGCGGTGGTCGGGCAGGTCCAGCGGCCGCATCAGCACCCCGCCGTTGGCGTGCGGCGTGGCGCTCATCCGCAGCGCGCCCTCGGGGTTGGCCCGGCGCACGACCTCGGTCGGGGCGCCGTCGTCGTCGAAGAGCTCGTCGGGGCGGTAAGAACGCATCCACTCCTCCAGCAGCCGGAGGTGCGCGGGGTTCTCGCGCACCGTGGCCAACGGCACCTGGTGGGACCGGAAGGTGCCGAGCATCTGCACGCCGTCGACCTTGTCCGGACCCGTCCACCCCTTGGGGCTGCGCAGCACGATCAGCGGCCACCGGGGGCGGGTGCCGTCCCAGTCGCCACCACGGGCCGACGCCTGGATGGCGCGGATCCGACCCCAGGCGTGTGCCAGCACCTCGGCGAAGCGGTGGTGCATGCCGGGCAGGTCGCCGCCCTCGACCTCGAGCACGTCGTAGCCGTGTCCCTCGAACAGGGACCGAACCTCGGCCGGGTCCTTGCGGCCCAGGACGGTCGGGCCGGCGATCTTGGCGCCGTTGAGGTGGAGGATCGGCAGGACTGCGCCGTCCCTCGCGGGATTGAGGAACGACACGCCCTTCCAGGAACCCTCCAGGGGGCCCGTCTCCGCCTCGCCGTCGCCGACCACGGCCAGCGCGATCAGGTCGGGGTTGTCCATGACGGCACCGAAGGCGTGCACGAGGACGTAGCCGAGCTCGCCGCCCTCGTGGATGGAGCCGGGCGTCGTCACCGACACGTGGCTGGGGATGCCGCCCGGTGCGGAGAACTGCCGGAACAACCTGCGCATCCCCTCGGTGTCGTTGGTGACGTCCGGGTAGGTCTCGGCGTACGTCCCCTCGAGGTAGCCGGCGGCGACGAGGGCCGGGCCGCCGTGGCCGGGGCCGGCGAGGTAGAGCATCTCCTGCCCGGTCTCGCGGACCAGGCGTGAGGCGTGCGCGTAGATGAAGGCCAGCCCGGGGCTGGTCCCCCAGTGCCCGAGCAGCCGAGGCTTGATGTGCTCGGCGGACAACGGTTCGCGCAGCAATGGGTTGGCCATGAGGTAGATCTGACCGACGGTCAGGTAGTTGGCGGCCCGCCACCAGGCATCGAGCGACTCGAGCTCCGCCTCCTCCAGCACGGCGATCCGAGCGATGGTCGCTTCTTGGTTCGCCGGGTCGGGCATGGGGCCTCGTCCTGTATCGCTAGCAAGCGGGGGTGCGGTGGGTCGTCTCTGCCAAACTACCCATGGCCACGGCCCGCAGGCCATGAGGTCGGTCGGCGAGCAATCGCCGAGGTCTGCTCAGCCACACATGCCCTGTGCCTCTGGCGGGTGCTCTCACGTCGCCCAGCTGTTCGAGCGCAGAGAACCACGTCCGCGAACCGTCGAAGTCTGGCG
>JBDSPC010000133.1:0-3286 GCA_039914485.1 Nocardioides sp. | reverse complement strand
GAGTCGACGGTCTCGCCGCGCGCCTGCTCGGGAGAGAGGTATTGCGCCGTACCGACGACCGCGGCGGTCTGGGTCATCGTCGAGCTGGCGTCGGAGACGGCCCGGGCGATGCCGAAGTCCATCACCTTCACGTCGCCGGCGGGCGTGAGCATCACGTTGCCGGGCTTGATGTCGCGGTGGATGATCCCCGACCGGTGGCTGTAGTCGAGCGCGGCCAGCACGTCGCTGGTCATCTCGAGTGCGCGCTCGGGCAGGATCTTGCGGCCCTCGCGGATGATGTCGCGCAGGGTGCGGCCCTGCACGCGCTCCATCACGATGTAGGGCTGGGCGACGTCGGAGCCGTCGGTCGACATCTCCTCGCCGGTGTCGTAGACCGACACGATCGAGGGGTGGTTGAGCGACGCGGACGACTGGGCCTCGCGGCGGAAGCGGGCCTGGAAGGTCGCGTCGCTGGCGAGGTCGGTGCGCAGGCGCTTGACTGCCACGGTCCGGCCGAGTCGGGTGTCGCGGGCCTGCCGCACCTCGGCCATGCCGCCGCGACCCAGCAGCTCGCCGAGCTCGTAGCGGCCGCCGATCAGGGTCGGCTCGGTGCTCATCGGTGCCCTCTCACTGGGTGGGGGTTTCGGTCGGGGTGTCCGTGGGCGTCGCGGTGGGGGTCTCGGTCGGCGTTTCCGTGGGCGTCTCGGTCGGCGTCTCGGTCGGGGTCTCCGTCGGGGTTTCCTTCGGCGCCTTGCCCCAGTAGCTGACGGTGACCTGATCGCCATCGACCAGCGTGCCCGACGGGTTCACGCCCGCAACGGTGTCCTCGACCTCGTCGCCCGGGTTGTCGAGCTTCTCGCGGCTCACCTTGAGCCCGAGCGCCTTCAGGGCGGCCTGCACGTCGCGGATGTCGTCGCCGAGGTAGTCGCCCTCATTGACCTCGACACCCTCCTCGACCGGCTCCGACGGTGTCTCGCTCGGCGACTCGGTCTGGCTGCGGGTCTGGCTGGGTGACGGCTGGTCGGTGGGTTCGTCGGCCTCCCCGGCGTTGCTCACGATCTGCCAGATGATCAGCGCGCTCGCCACCAGCACCGCGCCGAGCAGGAACCACGCCACCACGTTGGTACGCCGCTGTGCCGGCGCCGCGACGGGCGCCTGCACCGGCGTCGCGGTGGTGGTCGGGAGCACCTGGGTCTCGGGAGCCGGCTCGACCACCGGGGGCGGCACGGGCGGGGCCGCGGCGGCCGACGACGGCGAGCGCAGCGCGGCGGCGAAGGCCGACCCGTCGGCGTACCGCACCGAAGGATCCTTGGCGAGCGCGCGGGTGACGACGGCGGCGAGGTCGGCGGGGACCGACGAGGGGAGCGTGGGCACCGGCTGGCGGAGGTGCGCGACGGCGGTCGCGACGGCGGTGTCGCCGGTGAAGGCGCGGCGCCCGGCCAGGCACTCGAAGGCGACGCAGGCGAGGCTGTAGACGTCGGATGCGGCGGTGGCGCGACCGCCCTCGGCCTGTTCGGGGGAGAGGTAGGCGGGGGTGCCCATCACCTGCCCGGTCTCGGTGATCGCGAGTCCGTCGGCGGCCCGGGCGATGCCGAAGTCGGTGACCTTGATCCGTCGGTCGGGCGTGACGATGAGGTTGCCGGGCTTCACGTCGCGGTGCACGATGCCGGCGGTGTGCGCGGCGCCCAGCGCCGCGGCGGCCTGGGCCATCAGGTCCCGGGTGACGTCGGCGTCCAGCGGCGCGTCGGGACGCAGCAGCGCGGACAGCGGCTGCCCCTCGACGAGCTCCATCACGAGGTAGGGCCGTGGCGTGCCGGAGCCGTCCAGGGGCGCGGCCTCGCCGAAGTCGAAGACGCTCGCGATCCCGGGGTGGTGCAGTGAGGCCGCGTGCTGTGCCTCGCTCTCGAAGCGCTGCCGGAAGGTCGGGTCGTCGGAGTACTCCGCCTTCAGCAGCTTCACCGCCACCGCGCGACCCAGCGTGGTGTCCTGGCCGCGCCAGACCTCGCCCATGCCGCCGGTCGCGATCCGCGAGATGAGGGCATAGCGGTGCGCGTCGTCCGCGAAGCGATCGTGCTCGGGCATCACGAGCCCATCACCGCCTCCATGATCGCCTTCGCGATCGGGCCGCCGAGGGTGCCGCCGGCGATCTCGTCGCGCGCCGTGTCGCTGGCCTCGACCATGACGGCGACCGCGACCTGCGGGTCGTCGGCCGGGGCGAACGACACGAACCAGGCGTACGGCGGACGGGAGTCGGTCGACTGCGCCGTACCCGTCTTGCCGGCGACCGAGACGCCCGGGATCGCGGCAACGCCGGCGGTGCCGTCCTCGACCGTCGCCACCATCATGTCGGTGAGCTCGTCGGCGGTGCTGCTGGAGATCGCGCGGGAGTAGGTCGACTCCTCGGTCTTGTCGAGCAGCGAGGCGTTGGGGGCGCGCACCTCGTCGACGAGGTAGGGGCGCTTCACCTCGCCGTCGTTGGCGATGCCGGCGGCGACCATGGCCATCTGCAACGGCGAGGCGGTGACGCTCGCCTGACCGATGCCCGACAGCGCGGTCTGGGGTTCGTCCATGTCGCGGGGGTAGTCCGAGGTGCCCTGGCCGGGCAGGTCCTCGAGGGAGGTCGAGTTGAAGCCGAACGCCTCGGCCTGCTCCGCCATCGCCTCGTTGCCGAGCTCGTTGGCCAGCGTCAGGAAGCTGACGTTGCAGGAGACCGCCAGCGCCTGGGTGAGGGTGATCTTGTTGGCGCCGCAGCTGCCGCCCTGCCAGTTGCCGACCTTGGTGGTCGACTGCGGCAGCTGGAACTGCGCGACACCGGGGACCAGGGAGTCCTTGTCGTAGTTGCCCGACTCGATCGCGGCGGCCGCGGTGATCAGCTTGAAGGTGGACCCGGGAGGCAGGGTGGTGCCGATGGCCCGGTTGATCAGCGGCGTGGCCGGGTCGTCCTCGAGCCGCTCCTGCTCGTCCTCGACCTCTCCGAGGTCGTGCGAGGCGAGCAGGTTGGGGTCGAAGGTCGGGTTCGAGACCATCGCCAGGATCTTGCCGGTGCTCGGCTCGATCGCGACGACCGCGCCCTTCGCGTCGCCGGGGAGGTTCTGCAGCCCCTCCCACGCGGCGTCCTGCGCGGCGGCGTTGATGGTCAGCTCGACGTTGCCGCCCTGCGGCTCGGTGTTGCTGAGCATGTCGACCAGGCGGGTCACGAAGAGCCGCGAGTCGTCGCCGGAGAGCACGTCGTTCTGCGATCGCTCGATGCCGGTCTGGGAGTAGTAGGAGAAGTAGCCGGTGATCGGGGCGTACTTGAACGGCTGCG
>JBDSPC010000122.1:0-3529 GCA_039914485.1 Nocardioides sp. | reverse complement strand
GATCGCTCGCGCCGACCTGCGGCCCCCGGCTGTCGCTCCGAGGGTTCCCGCTGATGCCCAGGGGAGTCGTGAGGCGCTGCGGGAGTCGCTCGACCACAGACCGGAGAGACGGTCGGGGCCGACACGGTAGCGATACTGGTGCCGATACAGGGGTCTCAGCTGCAGCTGCAGCTGCAGCTGCGGGACGGGCTGGCCGGCTGCTGAGGTCCATCGATCCGTCGTTCACAACGTGTGAACAAAAAACATTTGCTTTTCACTTGCGCGTGCTCGCGACGACGGCTATGGTTCCTGATGTCAGGTCGAAACATCGACTTCACAGATGAAAGGAATCGAAATGCCTACCAATTTGGCGGCCGTGCTCCCGCTCACCAAGCAGCACACATTCGCTCCCCGTCGCCAGATCATCCTGGTTGACATCGAGAACGTCGTCGGCGGAGCCGTTCTCACCGCGGCGGCCGCGAACTGGGCGCGCACTCAGATCGAAAATGTCCTCGCCCTGAACTGCGACACCCAAGTCATCATCGGCACCAGCCACGTCGGGTACCTCGAGACCGCCCTGGCCTGGCCCAACAAGCAGTACGCCGTGAACTCGGGCCCCGACGGCGCCGACCTCGCGCTAATCGATGAAATCGACGCGCTACGCCTCGAACGATACGACGAGATCATCCTCGTGTCTGGCGATGGCATCTTCGCCGAAGCTGTTGCCACCCTGACCGGCCGAGGCGTCGACGTCACCGTTGTCGCTCACTACGGCCAGTGCGCCGGCCGACTACTCATGGCAGCCAGCCGAACCATCTATCTACAACCCGATCACAACGACGGCATCGCAAGTGGTGTCGCGTAATGAAGGACCACATGAACACCACACCCGGCCAGGCTCTCCTGGCCCCCTCCGACATTGCCAAGCTCGGCGATGTGTCCGCCGCTGCAGTGTCCAACTGGCGCAAGCGATCATCAGACTTCCCACATCCGGCCGGTGGGACCGATACGCGACCACTGTTTGCTCGAGACGAAGTGCTCGCATGGATGGGGACAACCAACAAGACTGTTGTCGGGCTATCCACATCCAACGCGATCGCGGCGATGAACTTGGTTCGGGAGATCAGTTATGTCACGGCTCCAGGGATGGATCAGGCCGGCGCGTTAGATGACGCTGCTCGTCTGATCGTGACGCTGCTCGCGGCGCGGAAACTGTCAGATGAGGACGCGTCTGCGATGCCGCTGTGGCAGAACTTCCTCTCACGTGCAGACAGAGACGGATTCGCTTCCCTGAGCGAACTGGGCCGGGGTTACGGAATCGACCGGTGGGACGATCTGGTCGAACTGCCGGCGTACGCCGACCGGATCCCACCCGCATCTGTGGCCCAGATAGCTCGACTGGTCGACGACATCCCAGTAGGTGAGAGCAGTGCCGCCGCGGACGCGGTGTTGGCGCGAGCAGTTGGCGCCTCTGGGCGTGGCGGCAGCGAGCACGGTTATGTCGGCAGCCGGGTCTCTGAGTTCCTGGCCCAGATCAGCGCGGCTGACGCGCACGGTCGGGTCTACGACCCCGCTTGCGGCATCGGCGACGTCCTCACGCGGCTCTTCGAGATGGATGCTGCGGGGGACTCGCACATCCAATGGATGGTCGCTCATGACGTGAATGAAGCGGCGATCGTCTTGGCGGATCAGCGCGGGCTTCTACGTGATGCACCGATAGAACTGCTGACGGTGGATGTACTGGCAAAGGACCCCGCCCCCGACCTCAAAGCAGATCTCATCGTCGCGGAGCCGCCGTACGGGCACCACTACGAGGGGTACGACCTACTGGACCCGCGTTGGCACTACGGCATCCCGGGCAAGTCCTCAAGCGAGCTGGCCTGGATTCAACACGCAGTCGCCCATCTTGCAACGGATGGCGTCGCCTACGTGGCCACATCAGGTAGCCCGCTGTATCGGACTGGCCCGGACGGCGATATTCGGCGGGGGCTAGTCGCGGATGGCTGCGTCCGCGCGGTGTATCAGCTTCCTGCCAAGCTGCTGCAGCACACCTCGATCCCAGTGGCGGTTTGGGTATTGGGCAGGCCCGGGTCTGCGGACTCGATCCGCTTCGTCAACGCACAGTCGTTCACTGTCTCGCGCGGCGGCCGAGTCGAACTACAGCCGTTTGCTGGACGTGCGGCATTCGAGAACATGAATCCGTTTGCCGACGTCTCTACGGCCGATATCCTGGCAGGGGACACGAACCTCGTGCCCGAACGGTGGATCGGACTCGACACCCCCGATCCCACCGAGGTTGTCAGTGAATATGCAGAAGCGGTCGCACGGATCCACTCGACCGGTGAGGCGGCCAAGTCGGCCGATCTCCACGAATTTCACGCCACCAGCCCAGTTCGGGTGGTCACGATCGGTGACCTCGAAGGGAACGGTGCACTCGAGATTCAAACAGGGAGGCCCGGTCACGGCAGGGGCGACGACAACGATCCGCGTCGCGTTACGGGCAGCGACATCGTCCGCGGACAGGTTAATCAGACCCCCGTCAACTCCGAGGCGCTTGCCGGCGCCGTCACGGAACCAGGGGACGTGCTCGTCGCAACAGTGGGTCAGCTCGCAGCGGCCCTCGACGAGTTCGGCGGACACACGCTCGGCCCCGGCGTCGTCGCGTTGCGCGCCACTGGCCCGCAATTGAGGGCGGCGTACCTTGCCGTCGTTGTCGATGGCAAGTGGAACAAGCGCTTTTTCACCGGAACCACGCTCCAACGCGTGAAGGTGCGCGAGCTGGAGATCCCACTCCTGACGTCCTCGGACCAGGAAGCTTTCGCCCTTGCCGCAACCGACCTCCACACCCTGCGGCGCCTGGCTGGCGAACTTTCGGCGGCATCCGCCGATGCGTTGGAGAGCCTCGCCGAGGTTGCCCGATACGGCACCGACCTCAACGGCGCATGACCTCTGTCCTGATCCGCCGGACGCGCGACGACACCTCCGGCAAGATGTCACCCATCGCCAACGATTCCAGTAAGGAACCTTTGTGAGCACGCTCGGTAGCTTCATCTGGTCGATCGCCGACCAACTCCGCGGGCCGTACCGTCCGAATCAGTACGGCAACGTGATCCTGCCGCTCACGATCCTGCGGCGACTCGACTGCATCCTCGAGCCCGACCGCGACGTCGTGCGCGACCTGGACAAGAAGTACGACAACCCCAAGCGGCTCAAGGTCGAGGTCACCAAGGCCACCGGTCTGGGGTTCTACAACACCTCGAACTACTCCTTCGCTAACCTGCTGGCCGACGCTGACGGTCTCACGGACAACCTGATCGACTACATCGACCGGTTCTCCGCCGACGTCGACGTGTTCGAGTACTTCGACTTCAAGAAGGAGATTCTGGCGCTGGAGAAGGCTGAGCTCCTCCGCGAGGTCGTGAAGGCCTTCGGCGCGGTCGATCTGCATCCCAGCGTGGTGTCGAACTCGGATATGGGTGACGCCTTCGAGTACATCATCCGCAAGTTCAACGAGGCCGCGAACGAGACCTCCGGCGACCACTACACCCCG
>JBDSPC010000097.1:0-5392 GCA_039914485.1 Nocardioides sp. | reverse complement strand
GAGGTCGCGCGCGCCATCAACTCCGAGATCAAGGCGGGCCGAGGCACTCCGCACGGCGGCATCTACCTCGACATCGCATCGCGGCGTACGCCCGAGTTCATCCGCAAGCGGTTGCCGTCGATGTACCACCAGTTCAAGGAGCTGGCCGACGTCGACATCACCGCCGAGCCGATGGAGATCGGCCCCACGTGCCACTACGTCATGGGCGGGGTCGAGGTCGACGCCGACACCCAGGAGAGCGCGGTGACGGGCCTGTACGCCGTCGGCGAGTGCTCGGGCGGCATGCACGGATCCAACCGGCTCGGCGGCAACTCGCTCGGCGACCTGCTGGTCTTCGGCAAGCGGGCCGGCGAGGCCGCGACGGCCTACGCCAACTCGCTCGGCGAGACGCGGCCGCAGGTGGACGAGGCCGACGTGAAGGCGGCCCAGACGAGTGCGCTGGCGCCGTTCGAGGTCGAGGGCGGGGAGAACCCGTACACGATCCAGTCGGACCTGCAGCAGTCGATGAACGACCTGGTCGGCATCATCCGGACCGCGTCCGAGCTCGAGGAGTCGTTGAGCGAGATCGAGGCGTTCAAGGCACGGGCGAAGACGATGGTCGTGGAGGGGCACCGGCAGTACAACCCGGGCTGGCACCTGGCCCTCGACCTGCGCAACATGCTGATCGTGAGCGAGTGCATCGCCAAGGCGGCCCTGGCCCGCGAGGAGTCGCGCGGCGGTCACACCCGCGACGACTTCCCCGGACCGAATCCCGCGTGGGGGACCAAGAACCTCGTGGTCAACCTGAACGCCGAGGGCACCGGGGTCGACCTGCACGAGAAGCCGTTGCCGTTGATGCCCGAAGAGCTCAAGAAATACTTCGAAGAGCCGAAGAAGGAGTCCTGAGATGGCCTACCAGCTGAAGCTGAGGATCTGGCGCGGCGACAAGTCGGGCGGCGAGATCAAGGACTACCCCGTCGAGGTCTCCGAGGGCGAGGTCGTGCTCGACGCGATCCACCGCGTGCAGGGGACCCAGGCCGGCGACCTCGCGGTGCGCTGGAACTGCAAGGCCGGCAAGTGCGGCTCGTGCAGCGCCGAGATCAACGGCAAGCCGCGCCTCATGTGCATGTGCCGGCTCTCGGACTTCGAGGAGGACGAGGTCATCACGGTCACGCCGATGCGCAGCTTCCCGGTGATCCGCGACCTCGTCACCGACGTCTCCTTCAACTACGAGAAGGCCAAGGAGCTGCCGGCCTTCGCGCCGCCGGAGCGCGACGCCGACGGCAAGCGCCGGATGCAGCAGATCGACGTCGAGCGCGGGCAGGAGTTCCGCAAGTGCATCGAGTGCTTCCTGTGCCAGAACACCTGCCACGTCGTGCGCGACCACGAGGACAACAAGGAGGCGTTCGCCGGGCCGCGCTTCTTCCTGCGCTACGCCGAGCTCGACATGCACCCGCTCGACACCCATGACCGGCGCGAGCTGGCGCAGGGCGCCGCGGGACTGGGGATGTGCAACATCACCAAGTGCTGCACCGAGGTGTGTCCCGAGGGCATCAAGATCACCGACAACGCGATCATCCCGCTGAAGGAGCGCGTCGTGGACCGCAAGTACGACCCGCTCGTCTGGCTCGGCAACAAGATCGGGCTGCGGAGCAAGGACTACGACGGCCGCACCGACGCCTAGAAGAGACCTTGGGGCGGGCAACGACGGGGTCAAGATCCTCGGGCTGAGGTACACCGCCCGCCCGGGCTACGACCGGGTCGTGATCCGCTGTCGCGGCGAGTTCCCGGACTACCGGACCGGCTATGCCCGCCGACTGTTCTACGAGGGCAGCGGCCTCCCGATCCCGGTCCGCGGGAGCTCTGGCCTGTGGATCAGCATCACCGCGGACGGTCACACGCCGAGCGGCGACAACCTCTACACCGGCCCGCGGTTGGCTCGCCCCGGTCTCGAGACCCTCAAGGCGTCGGCGTTGGGTGGTGACTTCGAGGGGCAGGTGACCTTCGCGTTCGCGCTACGGCACCGGGCGGTGCGCCGGGTCTTCTACCGGAGCCCGAACCGCATGGTCATCGACTTCCGGCACCAGTGAGCTGGCCGGCCAGCAACGGCGCGTAGTGCTCGGCCACGAGCTCGGCGCAGGCATCGCTCCACGACCGGGTGCTCAGCTCGCGCCCACGCGCGCCCATCAGCACGCGGTGCCGGTCGCCGGCCACGGCCTCGACGGCGCGGCGCAGCCCGGTCGGGGAGTGCGGCTCGTAGAGCAGGCCGGTCTCGAGGGCGCGTACGGCGCCGGGCGCACCACCCGCGCGCGGTGCGACGACGGGCAGGCCGGTCGCAGCGGCCTCGCGCAGCGCGTGGCAGCACGACTCCTCCTCGCCGGGGTGCACGAGCAGGTCCAGCGAGGCGAGCGCCGCGGCGAGGTCGCCGGTGTTCAGCGCGCCGGTGAACAACGCCTGGGGCAGGTGGCGCTCGAGCCAGACCCGTTGCGGACCTTCTCCGATCACGACGAGTCGGATCCCGGCCACGTGTGCGAGCTCCGCCAGGCGGCGTACGCCGTGACGCTTGTGGAGGCTGCCGGCATAGCCGACCACGACCTGGCGCCCGTCGCGGGAGCGGGCGCGCGACCACTTGTCGTGCAGCCACTGGTCGCGGAGGTCGGGGTTGAAGGCACGGGTGTCCACGCCGGGCTCCCACACGGGACTCTCGAGGCCGAGGTCGTGGAGCCGGTCGGCGAGATACGCGGAGGTCGCGACGACCCGATCGGCCTTCGGGGCGAGCAGCGGCATCGAGTGCTGGACGACGAGTGTGGGGGTGCCGAGACTCCGAGCGTGCTTGAGCGCCTTGCGGCCCAGGGTGGCGGGGGAGGTGACGTGCACGAGGTCGGGCTCGAACTTCTCCAGCGCCTCGCGGACCTGACGACCGGGCTTGTCGAGCGGGCGGATCCGCGCGACGCGGCTGCGGCGGTAGGTGCCGAGCCCCGGGCCGGGCGCGACGATCAGGACCTCGTGGCCGGCGTCGATGAGGTGGTCGGCGACCTGCTTGAGCGTGGTCGTCGTGCCGTCGACGGCGGGGTAGAACTTCTCGGTGACGAGAGCGATCCGGCGAGTCTCCATGCCGACAGGGTCGACGGGCGAGCAGTCGCGGTGGCCAACTCCAGCGGAAGTGCAGGTGAAGTCCTTGCTCAGTCGATCCGCAGGCCGAGCGGCGACTCGCGTAGTGCCGCAGTGATCTCGCGGACCACCAGGATCGCCAGCACGGCGCCGACGAGGTTGACGACGCCGAAGCCGATCTCCCACATGGCGGCCTCCTTGACCTTCTCGCCGAACGTCCGGAGGCCCGGTTCGTCCCCGGTGGGCCACATCCCCGCGACCACGCGGTCGCCGACCACCCCGAGGAGGCAGGCACCCCACCAGAAGGGCTGGAAGACCGGGGTCACCGCGAGCGGGTCTGCCCCACGACGCGTGTCGTTGATCATCTGGTTGGGCCGGAACAGCGACATGATCGGGACGAACCAGCCGATGATCGCCCAGAACGACTTGTGCTCCAGTGCGCTCTCATTCATCCGGTCGCTGCGATGTGCCTTGTAGAGCCACGAGATGAACGCGCTGCCGGTCAGCAGCACCAGGCCGATCTGGGTGAAGCCGGTGAGCATCGACACCGTGTCGAACCGCTCGAGATCCTCCATCGGGACACGGCGCGGGGTGTCGATCATCCGCTCGGCGAACCTGAGGAAGTACCAGTCGACGGCGAGCAGGGCGACGTGCATGAGGGCGGTCAGGACGAGCAGCCCCTGGGTGACCCGGGCGATCCGGAAGAAGCCTTCGGTGAGAGGAGGGCGAGCCTTCCCCTGCTGGACCTGGTGCTGGAGCGGGTATGGCTGAGTCACGACGTCCCCCGTCGTAGCGCCCGGCCCCGATGGCAGGCGACATCCTGAACAGTAGGGGACTGATTCTGTCCGCGCTGGTGATGAGCGTGTCGTCATGGACATGAAACTCGAGCTGATCATGGTGCCCGTGACCGACGTGGACGAGGCCAAGGCGTTCTATGAGAAGGTCGGCTTCGTCGTCGATCACGACCATACGGTGAGCGACGAGATCCGCTTCGTGCAGCTCACCCCGCCCGGGTCGGCCTGCTCGATCGCGGTCGGGCGGGGGCTCACGGAGATGACACCGGGCTCCCTCGACAACATGCAGATCGTCATCGCGGACGCCGACGAGACGCATGCCGACCTGGTCTCGCGGGGCGTCGAGGTGAGCGACGTGCAGGACCTCGCGTGGGGCCGGTTCATCCACTTCGCCGACCCCGACGGCAACCGGTGGGCGTTGCAGCAGCTGCCCGACTGGTCGGCCGGCGCCGCGACGTGATGCGAGGGGCAGTGAGAGGTATGCCATAGGTCCACCCGAGGCGCGGGTGGGCGGGTCGGGCCTATTGTGCCCACCATGACCGATGTCCCCGCCAAGATCGAGGGCGGCCTCTCCGAGCCCTCCGAGCTGGAGCCCGAGCAGGGCTCGCTCCGACTGGCATCACCCGATGACGAGTACGACGCCACCGCGTGGGAGGCGGCCACGGCAGCGGTCCTGCGCAAGAGCCGCAAGCTCGGCGACGACGACCCGGACTCGGCCGTGTGGGCCAAGCTGACCCGGACGACTCTCGACGGGATCGAGGTCGCGCCCATCGGTTCGGCCGCCGACCTCGATGGCCTGGCCACCGAGGGGCGTCCGACGCGTGCCACCGACTGGGACATCCGCGCCCACATCAGTGGCCCCGACGCAGCCCTCGCCAACGAGGCGATGCTGATCGACCTCGACAACGGCGCGACGTCGCTGTGGGTCGAGCTCGGCGCCGGTCTCACCGTCGACGACCTGCCCCGCGCGCTCCAGGGTGTGCTGCTCGACCTCGCCCCGGTGGTCCTGTCCGGTACGTCGACCGCCGCCGCGCAGGCCATCGTCACGCTCGCCGACGACACCGGGGTCGACCTGCACGCCGGCACCAACTTCGGGGCCGACCCGCTCGCCGGCGACCTCGTCGAGACCGCGACCCTGGCCCGTCAGCACGGTGTGCTCGGTGTCGTCGCGTCCGGGCTGCCCGTGCACGAGCAGGGCGCCAGTGACGCCCAGGAGCTCGGCGTCGCCATCGCTGCGGGCGTCACCGCGCTGCGCACGCTGACCGAGGCCGGCTTCACCGCCGACGAGGCAGCCGCCGTCATCGAGTTCCGGCTCGCGGTCACCGACGAGCAGTTCCCCTCCATCGCCAAGCTGCGTGCCGCTCGCCGGTTGTGGGCGCGGGTGCTGGAGGCCTCCGGGGTCGCCGATCGGCAGATGCGCCAGCACGCCGTCACCTCGCGCCCGCAGATGAGCAAGTACGACCCCTGGGTCAACATGCTCCGCGGCACTGTCGCCGCCTTCGCGGCCG
>JBDSPC010000065.1:0-3851 GCA_039914485.1 Nocardioides sp. | reverse complement strand
CCGTCCAAGACACCGCCCTTGATGACAAGAGCGGGGTTTGCCTTGGCAAAGTCACGCAGACCCTTGGCTGCCTCGACCACGTCTCCATTGATGAAGGCGATGGCCGTGGGGCCGGTGAGCAGGTCGTCGAAGCCTTCGATTCCCACCTCGGTGGCGGCAATCTTGGCAAGCGTGTTCTTGACCACGGCGTAGCTGGCGTTCTCGCCGAGGGAGCGCCGCAGGTCCTGCAGCTGCTTCACGGTGAGACCGCGGTACTCGGTCAGCACAGCGCCGGCGGCATCGTTGAACGACTCAACGATCTCCGCAACGGCGGCAGTCTTTTCTGGCCGCGCCATGGGTCTCCTTCCGGATGTGAACACCGGCGAAGGGCCCGTACAACAACGAACGCCCCGAGCACAGGCTCAGGGCGTGGATTCGCATTGCTGCGGATCTTGCTCTCACCTGCGCTGGTCGTCCGCTCGATGAACGGAACCTTCGATCTCGGGGCTGATGCCCGTCGACAACCGGCGGTCTTTGGTTTCGAGGGGCAACAGTACGGCGATGCGCGGAGCGTGCCAAATCGGCGGTTCTGCCACGCCGGGGCCCCGAGATTGGTTGCATGGCCCCATGGACGAGAACCTGAAGACGATCGGCGCCACGATGGCCACCGCGGAGACGCGTATGCGCTCGGGTCGCCATGCGGCCGAACGCCTGTGGCCGACCGGCTTCGGGGACCTCGACCCCCTGATCGGCGGTGGGCTGCGATCAGGTGGCCTGACCCTGCTCGCCGGCCCCCACGGCCTCGGCAAGACCACCTTCGCGGTGCAGGTCTGTCGCAACGTCGTGCGCACGGGACGTCCGGTCATCTACTTCTCCTACGAGCACGAAGCCGAGGACCTGTTCCAGAAGCTGCTGGCCATGGAGGCCGGTGAGCTGGACACCTCCAGCCGCGCTCGCCTCACCGAGATCCGCGACGCGTTCGAGGGCGATCAGGTCAGCCCCCTCGAGGAGCGGCTGCGCGTCGTCCCGGGAGCGGTCCAGGCGCTGGCGAACGTGCGCAGCTATGCGGAGCTGATGTACGTCCATCGCTCGACCGGTAGTCGCACCGACCTCGCTGCCATCCGCAGGCAGATCGAGGTGGTGCGCGAGGAGACCGGCGTGATGCCGCTGGTGGTCGTCGACTACCTGCAGAAGGTCCTCGTCCCAGACGGGCCGGCGGAGGAGGCCGAGCGGACCACCACCATCGTGGAAGGCCTCAAGGATCTCGCCATCGACATCGCCGCCCCCGTGCTGACGATCGTTGCCGCCGAGAAGGAGGCCCTCCAGTCGGGCACCCGCATGCGCATGCGTCACCTGCGCGGTTCCTCGGCCCTGGCCTACGAGGCGGACGTCGTGCTGGTGCTGAACAACAAGGTCGACATCGTGGCCCGCCACCACCTGATGTACGACCTCGGCAACACCGAGCGGTTCCGCGAGTGGGCGATCCTGGGCATCGAGAAGAACCGGTTCGGCCGCGACGGGATCGAGCTCGAGTACAAGAAGCGCTTCGACCAGGGCCGGTTCGAGTCGGAGGGCCGTGCGGTCAGCGAGCAGCTGATCGACGACCGCGTGTTCCTCGACTGAGGAACACGCGGCCACCGACAGCCACCGTGGATCAGCTCAGGCCGGGGATGTTGTCGGCGACCTCGGCGGCGGGCGGCGCCTCGACCTCGACGTCGGTGCCGAAGTCGAAGTAGGTGCCCTCGGTCGTGCTCAGCGTCGGCTTTCCGCCACCACTCATGCTCGGGACCTCGAGCTCCTGGTGGAACTTGCGCGGACGGTTGTCGGCGTCGACCCACATCTCGATGCCGATGTCCTTGGGCAGGAACTTGGCGACCTCGGCCTGCAGGTCCAGCGCATCGGCGTACGCCTTGGTGTCCATCACGACGCGGTAGTGGTTGGTCTCGACCCCGTCGACCTCCTCGGTGCCGAGCAGCTCGAACTCCTTGGGCGTCTCCATGGCCTTGAACATCAGTTTGGGATCGGTGGACTTGCCGAGCGCACCGAACAGGCTGTCGGGGTCGCTCATGTCGACCTTGAACCACTTCTTGCCGTCCGGCAGCGGCAGGCCGCCACCGGAGATGTAGAGGATCTGGTCGAGCATGACCATCTCCAGCGCCTG
Source organism: Nocardioides sp. (assembly GCA_039914485.1). Classification (GTDB taxonomy): domain Bacteria; phylum Actinomycetota; class Actinomycetes; order Propionibacteriales; family Nocardioidaceae; genus Nocardioides. Next base: position 1,711 of record JBDSPC010000065.1, on the reverse strand, counting down.
GTCCCCTGTGCTCGAGGCCTCCATCGAGATGCCGTCGTCTTCGTACTCCATGACGCCGGTCATCTCGGTGGCGGTGGCGCCACCCGTCGTGGTGACGCTGAAGCCCATCGACTCGGCCTCTTGCAGGGCGGTCATGAGGGCGGGATAGAACTCATCGGCCGAGAGCTCCTCGAGGTCGCCGGACGCTTCCTCGGTCTCGTCGGGCTCCGTGTCGGTGCCGCCGTCGTCGGCCGACGTGTCGCTGGCGGTGTCGCCGGTCGCCGTACTGCCGTCGTCGCCTCCGCACGACGCGGAGGAGAGGACGAGGGTGGTGAGCAGGGAGGCGGCGCCGAGTCGGCGGGCCAGGGAGGGGCGGGCCATGGTGGCTCCTTCACGATGTGGGCTGTCGTGAACATCCTCGCCCACCGGCCCGGAACCAAACCACTCGACCACAGGCCGAACAGCGGCAATTGGCGCAATCCCCCGCGCGGGACCCTTCCGACGTGCTCAAATCCGTCGGTGGACCCCAAGCTGATCGCAGCCAGGGACGTGCTCGAGCGCGTCGACCGTCGCTTGCTCGACCCTGCATCAGACGCCCCCGTGTGGCCGACCGGATTCCCGTTGCTCGACGAGGAGCTCGGCGGCGGACTGCGTGCCGGCACGCTCAACCTGGTGGCCGGCGCCCAGGGCGAGGGCAAGACGACCTTCGTGCTGCAGATGGCTCGCCACTCGGCCCGGACGGGTCGGCCCGTCGTCTTCGTGTCCTTCGAGCTCGAGGCCGAGACGCTGCTGCAGAAGGCCATCGCCGCCGAGGCAGCGGAGCGCTCGACCCGTTCGCCGCTCACAGTGGCGCATGTCCGCGCCGCGTTCGAGGCGGCCGACAGCGTGGCGGGCGGCCTGCCCGAGCGCCTCGGCGTGCACAACGGCGGCATCGAGGCACTGACCGCCGTGAGCGACTACGCCGCCCGGCTGTACATCCACCGCTCCACGTCGACAGCTACGACGCTCGACGTGATTGCCTCCGCCGTGAAGGACGTGCTGGTCGAGCAGGGAGCAACGCCCCTCGTGGTCGTGGACTACCTGCAGAAGATCAGCACTCCCGACCACCTGCTCGAGGACGAGAAGGTCACCCGCATCACCGAGGGCCTCAAGGACCTCAGCATCGAGTTCGGGTGCCCCGTGGTCGCCATCTCCGCGTCCGATCGTGCCGGCCTCGAGCCCGGCACCCGGATGCGGGCCCGCAACATGCGCGGCTCCACGGCGCTGGCCTACGAAGCCGACGTCGTCCTCATCCTGGTCAACAAGGTCGACGTGGTCGCGCGCCATCACCTCATGTACGGCGTCAACAACGGTGAGCACTTCAAGGACTGGTCGGTCGTGACGATCGAGAAGAACCGCTCGGGTCGCACCGGCGGAGAGGTGGAGTTCCGCAAGCAGTTCGACTACGGGCGCTTCATCGCCGAAGGTCAGTTCGTCTCCGAGAAGCTGGTCGACGAGCGCGTCTACACCGAGTAGATGACAGCACCCCGGCCGCCTGGGCGACCGGGGTGCTGAACAACTCGTGACTCAGACTCAAGTCAGGACTGGGCCTCGTCCTCGACCGCGACGTTCTTGGTGCGGTTGGGGTCGACCTGGACGCCGGGGCCCATGGTCGTGGAGACGGTGACCTTCTTGATGTAGCGGCCCTTGGAGCTGGCCGGCTTCAGACGCAGCACCTCTTCGAGGGCGGCGG
>JBDSPC010000012.1:0-5425 GCA_039914485.1 Nocardioides sp. | reverse complement strand
CGCACGAGCTACTGGGCGTACGAGCAGCAGCGCCCGGGGCGCGTGGCCACGCACTACGTCGTGCCGTACCCATACTGGGCGGGGAACGGAGAGTTCACTCAATACCGAATGGACTGACCCCAGGGTCGGGCCCATCTGTGTCCCCTCACGACGTCTCTCGCGGTTGTAGGGGTGTGAGGGTTCAGAGCCGGCGTACAGACGCCTTCCCGACGACGTGGGAAATCCCAGCCGGCGTCGCGCTGATCTGGGTGGTCGGCGCCTTCCTCGCGCTGCCTGCTGGTCAAGGCCTCGCCTATGCGGCGACGGGTCACGGGTTCGTCTGGCCAGGAGATCAACTCGGGTCGAGCTTGCTTGGCCTGCTTACAGGCGAGCCCGGTCGCGGGCTGTCCAAGAACATTGCGGCTGTCGTCCCCTCGACAATCTTGGTCTACATCTGCGCAGTGATAGTCGAGTTGGCGCTGGCCACGACCGCCGCGACGGCACTCGTGTGGTGGTGGCGCACAGTCGGCCCGTACGCGCAGTTCGGCATGGCTGCTCGCCATGAGGTCGTCGCTGTGCTCGGCCGGAGTTCCCTTCACAAACGGTCACTGACCATCCGTCCCGATCTTGTGGGGGGAAGGCGATGACTCGAGTCGCCGCGCTCGAGCTGGGCTGGCGCCTCGGCCGCTCGGCTGTTCCTCGCGGCGTCGAGGTGTGGGTCCCATTCGACCGGACCACCGGGGTGTACGGCCCGCAGGGATCTGGCAAGACCCTCGACCTGCTCACCCCGGCGCTCCTGACTGCCCCGGGAGCCGCGCTCGTCACCCTCACAAAGCCCGAGGACCTTTACCTCACGATCGGCGCGCGTGCGGAAGGCGACCGACCGGTTCATGTCCTCGATCCCTTCGACCTTGCTCCCGGAGCACCCTCACTCGTCTGGGATCCGGTCGAGGGGTGTGCGAACTCGATGACCGCGGAGCGACGGGCCAAAGCATTCACCGCTGGCACCGTTGGCGGCTCGGTGAGTCGCGGCACCGGTGATGAGGCTGCCCGGTTCTACGCTGCGGAGGCAGCCAAGGTCCTTCAGGCCTACCTCCACGCAGCGGCGCTCGCGGGCGGCTCGCTGGACGACGTACTCATGTGGATCGCGGATCCGCACAACGCGACTCAGCCTGAGGAGATCCTGCGCACGCATCCCGCGGCTGCGCCCTTCTGGGACGGACTCCTCAGGGGTGCCCTCCACGGCGATCACCGAACCGCGGGCAACACAATCACCACGGTTCAGCAGGCGATGGCGCTCTTCTTCCAGGAGTCGATCCGACGGCGCTGTGTGCCCCACCTTGGACAGCCGGCGACCGACCTCAACCAGGTCATCCACGATCGGGGGACCATCTACCTGCTGGGTCGCGAGGATCCCTACGCCTCCGCGTCACCGCTGATGACCGCCGTGGCGGAGTACGTGCTCGATACGGCTCTTGCCATCGCGACATCGTCGCCGTACGGCCGGCTCTGCCCGTCCTTTCTGGCGTGCCTTGACGAGCTGCCGTCGACCACGCCGTTGCCCACGCTGCGGACTCGGATGGCGAACGAGCGTGCGCTCGGGCTCTGGTTCATCTACGCCGCCCAGACCTGGCGGCAACTGGTGATCTGTTACGGCGAGGACGAAGCCCGGGCACTGTTCGGCCTGACCAACAACATCGTCATCTTCGGCGGCGGCAAGGACGGCGCGTTCTACAAGGAGGTGTCGGACCTGCTCGGTACGACGAGGGTGTCGCGCCGCAGTTACAACGTCCATCGCGGGGGGTGGGGGAGCAGCTTCCACGGCGACGACGTGCCCGTGCTGCGGCCTGAGGAGATTCGGCAGTTGCCTGAGCGTCACGCGCTCGTGGTCGCGGAGAACGCTCGCCCCTTCGTCGCAAGGCTTTCGCGCTGTATCGACGGCCGCCGGGGCAAGGAACTCCTACGCGCCCAGGCAGAAGCCCGGGCCAGTGCTCGAGTGGTCCGACGATGAGCGGCCCCGACTTGCTGGCGTCGCCGTTTCCGGAGCCACCGGGGGTTGTGGCGCGAGCGCTCGACGAGTTGCGGATCGCTGTTGTTGCGGTTGACGAAACCGAGCATGAGTCACGGCGTGTCGCGATGATGCCTAGACCGTGGGATCCGCCGGCGTGCCCGCCGGAGCTGAGGCGCAATGTGTACGTCTGGCTGGACGGGGTGGTCGGGTGGATCAACGAGGAGCACACATGGCGTACGGATCACGTCATCCCGATCTGCTGGGATCTCCACCCGCACATTGTTCACGAGCTCGCTACTGTCGCCTGCCTGCGCTGGGAGGCGACGTTTGCTCGTACTCCCGTCGCACTCGAGGAGTGGCATCGCTACACGCTCCCTGCCCTTCTCGGGAGGCTCGTGGGCCGGATAGGAGAGACGGGGTGCCCGCCGGGTCGACACCAGCCGAGTCCGGGCACGGGGAGAAGCGCTCTCTACGTGGACGTAGCCGAGTCGGCTCGTCGGCGGAGTCGGCGGTCCTACGATTGCCAGGGGGGATAGCCAGCGCCGTGCTCGGGTAAACAAGGGGAATGGAGTCCGGCTCCTGATACCGCGCATCGTGGCAATCGCCAACAGAAGGGCGGAGTCGGTAAGGCCACCGTCACCATGAACCTGGTGTCGGCGGCGCTCGAAAACTGAACAGTTTCGGCGGTGAAAAGTGAGCACTCAACGATAGGAGTGTGATCACTTTGGAAGACTGGGCGATGACCTGGTCCGGGACCTGTCCGACTACGACCGCGCCTTCGGGATCAGCAGCGTCGAGGAGATCGGCTGATGGCCGCCACCAAGAACACAGCGAAGTCCACCACGAGCACCGAGGCCGTCAAGCAGATCACCTACCTCGCCGCCGCGTTGAAAGCGCCCCGGATCACCGAGGCCGCCGCCCGGTTGGCCGATCAGGCCCGTGACGCGGGATGGACGCACGAGGACTACCTCGCTGCCGTCTTGGAACGAGAAGTCAGTGCCCGCAACGCATCGGGTGCCCAGCTGCGGATCCGCGCAGCTGGATTCGGTGCAGTGAAGACGCTCGAGGACTTCGACTTCGACGCCCAACCGACCGTCCGCCAGCAGGTTGGCGCGCTGGCATCGGGCGGGTTCCTGACCGAGGGCCGCAACGTCGTCCTGCTCGGCCCGCCCGGGACCGGCAAGACCCACCTGGCCACCGCCTTGGGAGTCGCCGCCGCCCGACACGGACACCGCGTGCTGTTCGCGACCGCGACCGAGTGGGTCACCCGACTCACCGACGCCCACCGGGCCGGCCGGCTGCCCCAAGAGCTCGCCAAATTGCGGCGCTACGGGCTGATCATCGTCGACGAGGTCGGCTACCTGCCCTTCGAGCAGGACGACGTTGCGGCCCTCGGTCAGGAACCCGCCCGATGCCAGCGCGCCAACCTGTGGGCGGACGGTCGGTTGGGCGTCGAAGTCGAAGTCCTCGAGTGTCTTCACGCCACCGAATCCGGCGGCGCGGATCCGCAGCTGGGCACCTGAGGCGTTGCGGGCACTGACTTCTCGTTCCAGGACCGCAGCGAGGTAGTCCTCGTGGGTCCAGCCGGCGTCGCGGGCCTGGTCGGCCAACCGCCCGGCTGCCTCGGTGATCCGTGGTGCCTTCAACGCCGCCGCGAGGTAGGTGATCTGCTTGACGGCCTCCGTGCTCGCTGCGGCCCGGGCGGTGTTCTTCGTGGCGGCCATCAGCCGATCTCCTCGACGCCGCTGATCCCGAAGGCGCGGTCGTAGTCGGACAGGTCCCGGACCAGATCGTCACCAGCGGCCACGTGGACGCGGGGTTGCTGGAACTGCTTGCGCAGCCACCCGGCTGTCTCGACGTGCGCCGGATCGGTGACCGTGGTTCCTCTGGCCCAGACACGTGCGTGTTCGGCCACGATCCGGCCCTCAGCACGGACCCGAACGCGGTCAAGGTCAGCGGCCACGTCGACCATCCGACCGATCAGGTTGGGGTCCACGGAGTAGTCGTTGGTGTCGAGCCGGACGTAGTAGTCACGGCCCAGCCGGATCTTGTTGCGCCACCCCAGGTGCAACGGGATCGGTGGCAAGGCCAACATCGCCGCACGATCGGCATCGATCAGATCGGTCGGCGCAGCCTTGATCGTGCGCACCACCCTGGCGTTCGCCTTGCCCAGCCAGTCGGTGAACTGGTCGTTGAAGTCGCCCGGCGACCTGAAGGTCCGACCTGGCATGAAGGAGGTCTCGAACCAGCCGTTGCGGCGCTCCACCACACCCTTGGACTCGGGGTATCTTGGTGGCAACAGCACCAGGCTGGTGGCCAGGGTGCCCATGAATGCGGCCACACCCTCGGCGCGACGTGGACCACGCCCGATGCCAGGTTCGTTGTCCCAGATCAGCCGACGCGGGACCCGGCCAAGTTGCTGGATCAGCTCCCACGAGCCCAGCAACAGGTCCTCGGTCTTCCGGGTCGGGATCATCCGACCAGTCACGAACCGCGAATGCGCCGCAGTGATCACCAGCACCGGCAACAGCTTCGTGGTGCCGTCCTCGAGCGGGATCTTGCGCGGCGGGAACCACAAATCGCACTGCGCCGCATCGCCGGCCGCCCAGGTAAGCCGATCTGCTGGATCGATCGGCCGATGCTCAGGCCGCAGCCGCCGCACGTTGTCGCTGAACCATCGGATCGAGCCAGACCAGCCCACCCGTTCAGCCAAAACCGTGGCCGGCATGTCCGGGACGTCCGCCAGCAGCGCCCGCACGTGCGGCTCGAACTCCGTAAACGACGTCGGCCCCGGCGACCGCACGTAGCGCGGCGGCGCATCCGAGTTCACCGCCTTGATGACCGTAGTCCGCGAGATCCCCAGCCGCTCAGCGATGCGCGCCTTCGGCACACCCTCCGCAGCCAGCCTCCTGATCAGCGCCCAGTCCTCCAAAGTGATCACACTCCAATCGTTGAGTGCTCACTTTTCACCGCCGAAACTTTTCAGTTTTCGAGCGCCGCCGACACGTGCTACCAATCTCTTGACTAACGACCGCCACCCAGAGAAGGCCTGTGCATGTCCTCATGGATCGTTTCCGCTACCGACATCGACTCGATCGTTTCGATCGCTCACCACTGGACGGCAACAGGGGCTCTCGACATGGCCCCGAGCCAGGTGCGTGAACTGTTGTCCGTCACGGACGAGAACGCGTCAGAGATTGGGCGGAGGCTGTGGCAGGCAAACGTCGAAGCGAACATGTTTGGTGGCCCGCGCGCCTATGCGGACCCCGAGATTGTCGAGGAGGCTGAGGCTGAAGCGGCTGAGGACGGAGGTATCCCTAACGTCCGCGAGTACAGCTTCCAGAAATTTCCAGGCGCACCGCATCCGGCTACAGCCATGCGGCGGATTGGCTACTACAGGTACCAGACGGCGAACGACACATGGGACGACTTCTT
>JBDSPC010000506.1:0-6341 GCA_039914485.1 Nocardioides sp. | reverse complement strand
CCGACGATCTTCTTCAGGTCCTCCATCACGAACCGCGGTGAGTTGTCGCCGGTGTTGATCAGCATCGCGTTGTCGGTGGGGATGCCGAGCTCCGCGCCCCACTTCTCGTTGACGACCGCGTCGATCTGCGGCACCTGCGGCGCGTAGGCGCCGATGTGCACCTGCGGTGCGTCCTAGTCGTTGCCGAGCTTGAGGTAGCCCCGCTTGTCCTGGAGCTGCTTGGCCAGCGTCTTCTCGAGCGCCACCTCGCCCCCGGCGACCCGGTCCCACTGCTCCTGGAGCTCGGCCGAGGCCGCGACGGTGAAGTTGCGGTACGTCGACGGGTCGACCGCCGCGATGTTGAGCACCGAGTTCTCGACGCCGGCGTTGCCGAGCGAGAGCACCAAGGAGCGCTTGACGGTCTTCAGGGCGTTGATCCGGTCGATCACGTCCGGGTCGAGCGCGTCCTTGTCCTTGATCATCAGGTCGGCATAGACCAGCGCGCCGCGACGCGGGCCGGGCGGGTCCACGGCGTGCTCGGGATCTGCGACGGGTGCCGCGTCACCCGAGCCCTTCGTCGGCGGGGGCGTCACCGTGGACGAGCTGGACGGTTCCGCGGTCGGGGTCGGGGACGCCGCCGGCGACTGTGCGCCACATGCGGTCGCGAAGAGGAGCAGCGCCGCGGCTGCCGCAGCGCGCGATCGGCGTACTCCCGACATGGTCCTCCCCTCGCGAAGGTCAAGGGTAGGCGTTCGATCCCAGCGCCGTGGCCACTCCGTCAGACGGACAGACGCGGCCCGTCGATGCTCCGACGGGATTTTCTCGTCTCTCCGCGGGCGGCGTTAGAGTGCGAGCGCCGTTGCATCATCGGGGAAGGATTGTCATGGCTGCCGCCACGCCGGGAAGAGGCACTCGCGGCGACCGCCCACGCGGGACCGTCAGTGAGTACCAAGGTGGCTCGCGTCCGATCCTCGACAACTCGCTCGCCCGCCGGGGCACCTTGGCGCTGTGGGACGCCGCATGCTGGACGTTCGCGACGGCCGTGGTGCTCGGCGTCCGCCTGGACTTCTCCGTCAGTGACATCCAGTGGCGCTCGACGCTGCGCTACCTCGTGATCTCGATGGTCGTGCTGGTGGCCTTCGGCTACCTCACCAAGTTCTATCGAGGGCGATTCCGGGTCTGGTCCTTCGACGAGGTGACCGGTCTCGCCGGTCAGTTCGCGATAGTCGGGGTCGCCACTGCGCTGTTCTTCACGCTGGTCGACCCGGTCCTGCCACGCAGCATTCCGGTGCTCGTCCCGCCGATCGCGCTGGTCAGCGCCGCGGCCGGTCGCTGGTTGTTCCGCACGTATCGAGATCGCAACGCCCCCACCAACCGAGGCCCGGTCAAACGCGCGGTCCTGTACGGCGCCGGCGACGCCGGTTACCAGCTGGTGACCCTGCTCCGCGCGGAGCGCAACCCGGACTACCAGATCGTCGGCCTCATCGACGACAACCCGGCCAAGAGGTACCTCCGCCTGCACGGCATCCCCGTCGTCGGCAATCGCGCCGCGTTGATCAGCGCTGCCGACGAGCTCGACGCCGACACCGTGATCCTCGCCATCACCTCAGCCTCCGGCGAGCTGGTCGGTGCGGTCCAGGACGAGGTCGACCGCGCCGGCCTCGAGCTGCTGACGCTGCCGCCCATCTCCGAGATGATCGGCGGCAGGGTCGAGCTCGGCAGCATCCGCCAGGTTGACATCACCGACGTGCTGGGCCGGCACCCGATCGACACCGACCTCGGCGACATCGCCGACTACCTCTCCGGGCGTCGCGTCCTGATCACCGGCGCGGGCGGCTCGATCGGTGCGGAGCTGGCGCGCCAGGTCCACCGCTTCGGGCCCAGCAAGCTCGTGCTCCTCGACCGTGACGAGTCCGCCCTGCACTCGGTCCAGCTTTCCATCCACGGGCACGGCCTGCTCGACGGCGAGGACACGGTCCTCAACGACATCCGCGACTACGAGGCGCTCGACAAGGTCTTCGCGCACCACCGTCCAGAGATCGTCTTCCATGCCGCGGCGCTCAAGCACCTGCCCCTGCTGGAACGGTTCCCCGATGAGGGCTGGAAGACCAACGTCGAGGGCACCCGCAACGTCCTCCAGGTGGCGCACCAGCACGGCGTCGAGCACCTGGTGAACATCTCCACCGACAAGGCGGCCGACGCCACGAGCGTGCTCGGTTCGACGAAGCGGATCGCCGAGCAGGTCACGGCCTGGTACGCCGAGACGACCGGCCACCGCTACATCAGCGTCCGCTTCGGCAACGTCCTGGGATCGCGAGGCTCGATGCTGCACACCTTCAACACCCAGATCTCCCAGGGCGGCCCGATCACCGTCACCCACCCGGACGTCACGCGCTACTTCATGACGATCCCGGAGGCCTGCGAGCTCGTCATCCAGGCCGGCGCGATCGGCCTGCCCGGCGACGTGCTCGTCCTTGACATGGGCACACCGGTCAAGATCCTCGACGTCGCCCGGCGGATGATCGCGACCTCGGGCAAGCGGATCGAGATCACCTTCACCGGCCTGCGCGAGGGCGAGAAGCTGCACGAGGTGCTCTTCTCCGACCACGAGGCGCCGGAGCCCAACAAGCACCCGATGGTCCGGTCCGTCTCCGTGCCCTCGGTCGACCCCGAGACCCTGCCCGAGCTGCGGAGCGCGCGTGACTGATCGCATCTACATGTCCTCCCCCGACGTCGGGCAGGCCGAGGAGGACGCCCTCGTCCGCGCGATCCGCTCCGGCTGGGTCGCCCCCCTGGGTCCCGAGGTCGACGGCTTCGAGGCCGACCTTGCGGCGTACACCGGTCGCGGGCACGGCGTCGCGCTCTCGTCCGGCACCGGCGCACTGCACCTGGCCATGCTCGCCATGGGCGTCACCCCGGGCTCCGCGGTCGTCACGTCCTCGATGACCTTCGCGGCCACCACCAATGCCATCACCTACTGCGGGGCCACGCCGGTCCTTGTCGACTCCGACGAGTCCGGCAACGTCGACCCGGAGCTCCTCGCGCACGCCGTCACCGACCAGCTCGCGCAGGGCGTGCACGTCAGCGCGATCGTCCCGGTCGACCTCCTCGGCAAGGTCGCCGATCACGCGGCCATCGCCACCACGGCCGCCGCGCACGACATCCCGCTGGTCGTCGACGCCGCCGAGTCGCTCGGCGCCGCCCGCGACGGGCGCCCCGCCGGCTCCGCGGGCGCCTGCGCGATCGTGTCGTTCAATGGCAACAAGATCATGACCACCTCCGGCGGCGGCGCACTGCTGACCGACGACGGTGACTTCGCCCAGCGGATCCGCTACCTCGCCACCCAGGCCCGGCAGCCCGCGGCGCACTACGAGCACACCGAGATCGGCTACAACTACCGGATGTCCAACCTGCTGGCCGGCCTCGGCCGGGCCCAGCTGGCGCGGCTGCCCGAGATGATCGAGCGTCGCCGGGGCTGGCGTCGGCACTATCGCGACCTGTTCGCCGACGTCGACGGCGTCCGGCTCTTCGGCGCTCCCGACGGCGTGGACGACCCGGTCAACCACGACAACTTCTGGCTGACCTCGATACTGGTCGACAGCGAGGTGACCGGCTGGTCGACCGAGGACCTCCGCATCCACCTCGAGAGCCTCCAGATCGAGTCGCGTCCGCTGTGGAAGCCGATGCACCTGCAGCCCATCTTCGCCCACGTGCCGGCCTACACCAACGGCACCAGCGAGCGCCTCTTCCGCACGGGACTCTCCCTGCCCAGCGGCTCCAGCCTGACCGACCTCCAGTTCGACCGCGTGGTCACCGCCATTCGCGACTTCACGAAGGAAGCACATGCCTGACATCACAACCCCCGAGCTGGTCGCCGACAAGACCATCGCCATCACCGGCGGCACCGGCTCGTTCGGCAAGATCATGGCCCAGCACCTGCTGGACCAAGGCGTGGGCAGGGTGCACATCTTCAGCCGCGACGAGGCGAAGCAGGACGACATGCGCCGCCAGATGTCCGACGACCGCCTGCGGTTCTACCTCGGTGACGTGCGCGATGCGCACAGCGTCGCCGACGCCGTCCGCGGCGCCGACTTCGTGTTCCACGCGGCCGCACTCAAGCAGGTCCCGTCCTGCGAGTTCTTCCCCATGCAGGCCGTGCAGACCAACGTCCTCGGCAGCCAGAACGTCATCGACGCGTGCGCCGACGCCGGCGTGCAGACGCTCGTGCTGCTCAGCACCGACAAGGCCGTCTACCCGATGAACGCCATGGGCATGTCCAAGGCGCTGATGGAGAAGGCCGCCCAGGCCTTCGCCCGCAACCGGCCCGATTCCGACACCACCGTCGCGGTCACCCGCTACGGCAACGTCATGTACTCCCGTGGCTCGGTGATCCCGCTGTTCATCGAGCAGCTGGCAGCGGGCAAGCCGCTCACCCTGACCGAACCCACCATGACCCGGTTCCTGATGTCGCTGGCCGAGTCCGTCGACCTCGTCACGCACGCCTTCGCGCACGCCCAGCAGGGCGACCTGTTCGTCAAGAAGGCCCCGGGGGCCACCGTGGAGGTGCTCGCCAGGGCGGTCGCCACGCTGTTCGGGTACGGCGACGCGGAGATCCGCGTCATCGGCATCCGGCACGGCGAGAAGCTGCACGAGACGCTGCTGACCCGCGAGGAGATCACCAAGTCCGAGGACCAGGGCGACTTCTTCCGGGTGCCGCTCGACGACCGCGGCCTGCAGTACGACAAGTACTTCTCCGAGGGTGACGGCGAGGAGATCGACCACATCGACTACACCTCCGACTCCACCGAGATGCTCGACCTCGAGCAGACCATGGAGCTGCTCACGACCATCCCCGAGGTACAGACGCTGCTGGCGGCGCGCGGATGAAGCTCGTCGTCACCGGTGCCGCCGGCTTCCTCGGCTGGCACCTCCGCTGCCGACTGCACGCGACGACGGAGCACTCCGTGGTCGCCATCAGTCGCGACTCGTGGGGCGAGCTGGCCGCCGCGGTCGCCGACTGCGACGCCGTCATCCATCTGGCCGGCATCAACCGGGCCGACGACGACGAGCTCCGGGCGGGCAATGCCGCGCTCGCCCAGGACGTCGCCGACGCCATGGTCGCGGCCGGCCGCCCGATCCGCGTGGTCTACGCCAACTCCATCCAGGCGGGCAACGACTCGCCGTACGGCGACGGCAAGCAGCACGCAGCCGAGATCCTCAGCGCCGCGGCCGCTGCGACCGGCGGCTCCGCCGTGGACGTGCGCCTGCCCAACCTCTTCGGTGAGCACGGCCGGCCCGGCTACAACTCGTTCGTCGCCACCTTCGTCGCCGCCGCCATCGCCGGCGACAACCCGGACATCGCCGACCGCGAGATCACCCTGCAGCACGTCCAGAACGCAGCGCAGGCGCTGATCGAGGCGCTCGACACCGACGAGTCCGTGGTGTCCCCGGCCGGGACCGCGACCAGCGTCCTGGCCGTGTGGTCGCACCTGCAGCGGTTCCACGCGACGTACGTCCCGAGCGGCGACCTGCCTGAGCTGGCCGACGACCTCGAGCTCGACCTCTTCAACACCTATCGGGCGGCGCTCTTCCCGGCGCACTACCCGATCGCGTTCACGCCCCGCTCCGACCAGCGCGGGCGACTCGTCGAGACCGTGCGCAACCACGGGTCCGGCGGCCAGACGTTCGTGTCGATGACCGTTCCCGGCGTCACCCGCGGCGAGCACTACCACCTGCGCAAGATCGAGCGCTTCGTCGTGCTCGAGGGTGAGGCCGTCATCGAGCTGCGCAAGATGTTCACCGACGAGGTGCTGAGCTTCCCGGTCGGCGGCGAGGCGCCCGCCGCCATCGACATGCCGACGATGTGGTCGCACAACATCACCAACACCGGCGACTCGATCCTCACCACGCTGTTCTGGACCGACTCACTCTTCGACCCGGACCACCCGGACACGATTCCCGAGCCGGTGCGACCGGTCGGACAGGAGCAGCGATGACCAAGGTCATGACCGTCGTCGGGACCCGCCCCGAGATCATCCGGCTCTCCCAGGTCATCAAGCGACTGGACGCCACCGTCGACCACGTCGTCGTACACACGGGCCAGAACTACGACTACACGCTCAACGAGATCTTCTTCGAGGAGATGGGCCTGCGCGCCCCCGACCACGTCCTCAACGTGGACACCACCAGCCTGGGCACCGTGCTCGGCGAGGTGCTCTCCAAGACCGAGGCCGTCATCAATGCGGAGAAGCCGGACGCTCTCCTCGTGCTCGGCGACACCAACAGCTGCATCGCTGCCGTGATGGCCAAGCGGATGCGGGTGCCGACCTATCACATGGAGGCCGGCAACCGCTGCTTCGATG
>JBDSPC010000496.1:0-11173 GCA_039914485.1 Nocardioides sp. | reverse complement strand
TGATGACGCGTGGTGCGCAGGAGACCGAGTCCTCGTCGTTCCTGACCTATCGACAAGTGATCGAGCAGATGCAGCTGGGGATGGGGTCGGCGCTCTCGGTGCTGCTCTTCCTGACCGTGCTGCTGCTCGCTTTCGGCATCGTCAGACTGTTCAAGGTCGATCTGGCACAAGCGAGGGGTGAAGGCTGATGGCCGGCAAGAAGGGCAAGACCGGAGTCGGCACCTGGGTCGGCTTCATCGCCATCCTGGTGTGGTGCCTGCTGCCGGTGGCATGGATCGTCTCATTGTCGTTCAAGTCGCTCGAGGAGACAGCGGCCGGCAGCCCGCAGTTCCTGCCGAAGGACTTCACCACCTCGAACTACGGCGAGATCCTCAAGAACGACGACTTCACCCGGGCCTTGATCAATTCCTTCGGAATCGCGATGATCGCGACGGTCCTCTCGGTCATCTTCGCGACCCTGGCGGCCTATGCCATCGCCCGGCTGGAGTTCAAGGGCAAGCGACTGGTGCTCTCGATGGCGTTGGCCATCGCGATGTTCCCGGTGGTCTCACTGGTGGGCCCGCTGTTCGACATGTGGCGGACGGTCGGCCTGTTCAACACCTGGCCCGGCCTGATCATCCCCTACATGACATTCACGTTGCCGCTGGCGATCTGGACACTCTCGGCGTTCTTCCGGGAGATCCCGTGGGAGATGGAGCAGGCGGCCCAGGTGGACGGTGCCACGTCGTGGCAGGCGTTCCGCAAGGTGATCGTCCCGCTGGCCGCACCCGGTGTCTTCACCGCGGCGATCCTGACGTTCTTCTTCGCCTGGAACGAGTTCGTGCTCGCGATCTCACTGACATCGACGACAGCGTCTCGAACGGTGCCGGCCCAGATGTCGTTCTTCGTCGGGCCGGATCCGTTCAACCCGCCATACGCACAACTGGCGACGGCCTCGGTCATCGTCACGATCCCCGTGATCATCATCGTCCTGCTTTTCCAGCGCAAGATCGTCGCCGGCCTGACCTCCGGCGCAGTGAAGGGTTGAGTCCATGGCTGCCATCGACATCAAGAACATCGTCAAGAAGTACGGCGACGGCTTCCCGGCTGTGAACGACGTCAGCATCGACGTGCAGGACGGGGAGTTCATGATCCTCGTCGGGCCGTCGGGCTGCGGAAAGTCCACGCTGCTGCGGATGATCGTCGGTCTGGAGGACATCACCTCCGGCGACATGATGATCGGGGACAAGCGCGTCAACGACCTGGCTCCTCGCGATCGCAACCTCGCGATGGTGTTCCAGAACTACGCGCTCTATCCGCACCTGAGCGTCTACGAGAACATCGCCTTCCCGCTCCGGCTCGCCGGCGCGCCGGAGAGCGAGATCGACGAGAAGGTTCGCAAGGCGTCCAAGACGCTCGACCTGGACGAGCACCTCCAGCGCAAGCCCGGCAACCTGTCGGGTGGTCAGCGCCAGCGGGTGGCGATGGGTCGCGCGATCGTGCGCGACGCCGACGCGTTCCTCTTCGACGAGCCGCTGTCCAACCTCGACGCCAAGCTGCGTGGCCAGATGCGCACCGAGATCGCGCGGCTGCAGAAGCGTCTCGGTATCACCACCGTCTACGTCACGCACGACCAGACGGAGGCGATGACCCTGGGTGACCGGGTCGCGGTGATGAAACGCGGCATCCTGCAGCAGCTCGCGACACCGCGTGAGCTCTACGAGAACCCGGGCAACCTCTTCGTCGCCGGCTTCATCGGCTCCCCGCCGATGAACTTCGTGCCCGCGGAGGTCGACGGCACGTCGGTCAAGATGCCCTTCGGCACCGTCCAGATCCCCGAGGAGAAGGCCGCGAAGGCCCAGGGCAAGGGGCTGCTGATCGCCGGCATCCGACCCGAGTACTTCGAGGACGCCTCCGTGATGGAGACGAAGAAGGAGGGCTCGACGTTCACCGCACGGGTCGACGCGACGGAGTGGCTCGGCAACGAGTCCTACGCCTACATCCCGTTCGAGGCGCCGCCCGAGGTCCAGGACCAGCTGACGCAGCTGGAGAAGGACCTCGACGGTGAGTCGATGCGCACCCAGCTGGTGATCTCGCTCGACGGGGCCAGCCGGATCGCCGAGGGTGACGAGGCGGAGATCTGGGTCGACGCTCGCAAGATCCACCTCTTCGATCCCGCCACGGGCGAGAACCTCACGGTCGACGCGGCCAATGCCGGCCGGATCCATGGTCGGGAAGACCCGAAGTCGATGGCCAGGGCCGAGAAGATGGCCGACGAGGGCGAGCAGATCCACTCGGCCGACTCCTAGCCGCGCGCCTGAACCACCAGCACGCCCAGCTGACCCGCCCGGACTCCCCGGGCGGGTCGGTTGTCTTCTCAGCGGGTGGCGGCGGCCCTTCCCGCCGTCGAGCTGGTGCTGCCCGAGGTGTGGTCAGTACAGCTGACCGTGCGGCCCCGTGCGGGGCAGCTTGAGGCCGCGCCGGCGGCCCTCGCCGGGCATCGGCTTGTGCGTCGTCGTCACGGCACCCATGAGGGCGATGCCGCGAACCCGGACGAGCGGGGAGTCCGGGCCGAACGCCGGCTCGATCTTGGCGCGCCCCTCGTCGAAGGCACCCATGATCCCGACGCCCTCCACCGAGACCCGGGTGAAGGCGTTGACGATGATGTCGATCCCGCCCATCACGGTGCTGGCGTTGATGACGACCTCGCGGGTCGAGAAGATCGCCTGCCGCAGGTCGATGTCGATGCCGCCCATCAGCGCGAATGCGTGGTGCGTGGCCCCGACCTCCCACACGCCCTTGCGGTCCTGGCCGCCCATGATGGCGAGGCTGGTGGTGTGGCGCGGCGCGGTGCCCGGCAGGCCCGCGGCGTACGGCGAAGGCGACTGTGCGGTGGGAGGAGCGGTCGGCGCAGGGTGCAGGTCGACGGTGATCGGCACCAGGTCGGCATAGGTCTTGGCCTTGAACGTCGCCTCGAGTCGCTCGTCGAGCTCGTCGAGGTCGAGCCGCCCCTGACCGGCTGCCTCGCGCAACACCTCGGACACCTTGTGCCGGTCGGCGTCGGAGATGCGCATGCGTGTCGGGTCGTGTCCCTCGAGCTCACCCATGTCCCCACCTTAGAGGGCGCCAGCAGCAGCGTTGGTGGCCTGCACCAACGCCGCTGCTGGTCCCCTCAATGGTCGGGCTCCTTCGCGTGAGTGGGTGTGCTTGCACCCATGACAACGGGCTATGGACAGGCCTCTCGGGGCCGGAGGATCCTGACGACGTTGGACAACATCACCGGGAGGCCAACATGGGAGCCCTACCCCGGCCCGACCTCGAGCCCGGCCCGGCGCGCGAGCTCAACGACGCCCTGCACGAGCTCCACCACCGTGCGGGCTGGCCGAGCCTGCGGACGCTCGCCCACGACGCCGGCTGCAGCCACACCACCGTGTCGCACGTCTTCTCCTCCGCGAAGCTGCCCTCGTGGGGCGTCGTCGAGCTCCTCGTCGAGGCGATGGGGGGCAGAACCTCCCACGTCCACGACCTCTGGCTCGCCGCCTCCTCGCCGGGCTCCAACGGCGCCCGCCCTGTGCCTCGCATCGCCGGGCGACGCACCGAGCTCGTCGCCGTACGGCGTCATCTCGAGTCGGGCAGCGGACTCCTCCTCGTCACCGGCGAGGCCGGCATGGGCAAGACCACGCTGATCGAGGCGGCTCGTGCCCAGGTGCGCCACGGTGTGCTCGTGGCGTCGGGAAGCTGTCTCCCCCTCTCCACAGAGATCCCGCTCCTTCCCGTGGCTGAAGCGCTGCGTCAGGTTGGTGCAGTCACCGGCGGTCAGGTGCTGGCCGATGTCCTCCGGCGCTCGCCGGAGTACGTCACGGTGTCGCTGGCCACTCTGCTGCCGGAGCTTGCCCGCTCCACGGCCCTCACGGACCCGCACGACGAGTGGTCGCGCCCCCGACTGTTCTCGGCGATCGCGGCTGTCCTCGAAACCCTGGCCGACCAGCACTCGTTCGCCTTGATCGTCGAGGACCTGCACTGGGCCGACATGGCCAGTCTCGACCTCGTCGAGCACCTGGTCCACAGCACCAGGCTCCGCATCCTCGCCACGTGGCGTCTCGACGACCCTGACGTCCCGCAGGCCAAGCTCACGTGGTGGAACCGGATGCGGCGCAGTGCCACGTCGCTCGAACTGACGCCGCTGAGCCGCGAGGACACCACCGCGCAATTGCAGCTGCTCCGCCCAGACATCACCGACGCGGTCGCGCATCGCATCCATGAGCGCACTCAGGGGCAGCCGCTGTTCACCGAGCACCTCGTGCACGAGGAGTCGGGGGTCTCGTCCACTTACCTGGCCGAGCTGCTCGACGCCCGCATCGGACGTCTCCGCGGGGACACCTGGCAGAGCGCCACGGTCCTCGGAGTCGCCGACCGTCCCATGACCGAGGCGGCCCTCGTCCGAGCCACGGGGCTGGGTCGGGTCCGGGTAGCGGCGTCACTACGCGAGATGCGGGACGCACGACTGCTCGAGGCGCTGGGCGACCGAGTCCATCTGCGCCACCCTCTCTTGGCTGAGGCGGTACGCCGCAAGCTGCTGCCGGGCGAGGCAGCTGATGTTCACCGTGCACTCGCGCGCACGATGTCTTGCGATCCGACGGCGGAACCCGCCGAGGTCGCGGCGCACTGGCAGGGGGCAGCGGAGATGGCCGAGGAGCTTTCCTGGCGGATCCGGGCTGCCCAGGCGGCATCCGCGCGATTTGCCGGATCCCAGGCGGCGAAC
This sequence comes from Nocardioides sp., assembly GCA_039914485.1. Classification (GTDB taxonomy): domain Bacteria; phylum Actinomycetota; class Actinomycetes; order Propionibacteriales; family Nocardioidaceae; genus Nocardioides. Next base: position 6,432 of record JBDSPC010000496.1, on the reverse strand, counting down.
CACTGGTTGCGGGCACTTGAGCTGTGGCCGAACGGGGCCGACGAGGCGGGCGAGCCACCAGTCCGCCGTTACACGATCATTGCGGGTGCAGTCGTCGCCCAGCTGGAGATCGCCGGGCAGGAAAGGACCGTGCGACCACTCCTGGAAGCAGCGCAGGCGGCCAGAGAAGAGTTCACAGACGCCGAGTATGCGGACCTGCTGCGCCTGCTCGCTCGCTTCAACTCGACCCAGCTGGGGGGCTCGGGGCTCGGCCTGCAGCTGATCGATCAGTCGATCGCCCTCTTTCGTTCCATGCCGCCGTCAGAGGGTCTGGCCTCTGCGCTGAACTGGAAGGGCGCGGAGCTGGAGTGGCACGGTCGGCGCCTCGAGGCGACCACGACGCTGGTCGAGGCGGCGCGGGTTGCCTCGCAGGTCGGAGACGCCACGCTGGCACGCGCTGTCCGTGCCCAGAAGACATGGCAGCAAGCAGCCACGGGCGATGAGGGAGCGGTTGCGGCCATCAAGGACCTGATGGCGAACCACTCCGCTGGCCGCGACCCCAAGGATGACCTCTACCTCGCGATCAGGCACACCGACATCCTGCTCATGGCCTGCCGGCCCGCCGTCGAGGTGCAGGCGGCCGCGAGACCTGCGCTCGACTCCGCTGCTCGATGGCACATGAACAGTGCCCGCACCCAGGTCCTGATGTGCAACGTCGCAGCGGCATGGCGCCGGGCGGGCCGCATCACAGCGGCGCGAGAGGCTGTCACCGATCCGACACCTGGCACCGACGTCGACGTCGTGGGCTCACTGTTCGTGCACGCCGAGCGAGCACTGCTGGAAGTACTGGCCGACCACCTGGACGCGGCTCGTCGCCTGATGGACGAGCTACCGGTACAAGCCGACGGCGCCGTAGACCCGGTCGTCGTGGACGCTCGGATGCAGCTCGACCTGTGGGCGGGTGATCCGGAGGGCGCCTGGCACCGGTTCGAGACGCTGCTCGACACACGCGACGACGAGATCTCGCCGGGCACCGTGGGAGACCTTCTCGCGCTGGCCGCCCGCGCAGCGGCGGACATGGCTCACGACTCTCGGAACACGTTCGACGCGGAGCGTGATGACCTGCACCGAGCAGTGCGGACGATGCGTAGCCGCCTGCACCACGACCCGTACGCCCCCTCTGCCGTCGCGGCCGACCGTGCCGCCCTGCCCCAGTGGTCCGCCGAGCTCAAGCGCATTCGGGGCACCGACAACGTCGACACGTGGGTCAGGGCGGCCACGGCGTGGGACAAGCTCACCCGCCCGCACGACTCGGCGTACTGCCGTTGGCGCGCGGCGCAGGTGGCGATCCGCGACGACCAGGGAACTGCCGCGGCTCGACTCCTCAAGCGCGCCGCCACCGACGCCCGCGAGCACGTCCCCCTGCTGGCCGCGATCCGCAAGACCGCCGCTGGGCGTTCTTGATCATCAGCCTCTTCACATTCCGGACGGAAGGGAGGAATCTGGAAGGTGGAGGAAGGCCATGACTTCAACCACCACCCGGTTCGACACCCGGCTCGCGCCCTGCGGTCGGCAGGTCCGCGGCGAGCAGTTCGTGACCGAGGATCAGCAGGGTCTGACCACCCGCGACCTCCGCTTCGACTGTGGCTGCCAGACGCACCACGAGGAGTTCCACGACGGCAGCGTCCACAACCAGGTCGTCAACCATCACGGCAAGGTGGTCGCCGACGAGGAGCTGCGGGGTGAGTGAGGGCGCGGTCGTCGCCGCGCACGACGTGCTGATCGTCGGAGGGGGCCTTGCCGGGCTTCGTGCCGCCATCGCGGTGGCCGAGACAGATCCGACCCTCGACGTGGCCGTGGTGTCCAAGGTCTACCCGATGCGCAGCCACAGCGTCTCCGCCGAGGGCGGCGCCGCCGGGGCGATCGCGGCGGACGACAGCCTCGACGAGCACGCCTACGACACGATCTCCGGCAGCGACTGGCTCGGCGACCAGGACGCCATCGAGCTGTTCGTCCGCGAGGCGCCGCGCGAGCTGCTGCAGCTCGAGCACTGGGGCTGCCCGTGGAGCAGGCAGCCGGACGGCCACATCGCCGTCCGCGCGTTCGGCGGCATGAAGAACATGCGGACCTGGTTCGCCGCCGACAAGACCGGCTTCCACATGCTGCACGCGTTGTTCCAGACGACCCTGAAGTACCGCGAGGTGAAGCGCTACGACGAGTGGTTCGTGACGAAGCTGCTCGTGGACGACGGCCGGGTGCACGGCTTGGTGGCGGTCGACCTGCACTCCGGGAAGATCCAGGCGATCACGGCCAAGGCGGTGATCCTGGCAACCGGAGGGTGCGGGAAGGTCTTCGCCTTCACCACGAACGCCAACATCAACACCGGCGACGGCATGGCGCTCGCCTACCGGGCCGGGGCGCCACTCAAGGACATGGAGTTCGTCCAGTACCACCCCACCGGGCTCCCCTTCACCGGCATCCTCATCACCGAGGCCACCCGCGCCGAGGGAGGCTGGCTGGTCAACAAGGACGGCTACCGCTACCTCCAGGACTACGACCTCGGCACGCCCAGCCCCACCCCCGAGCTGCGCAGCATGGAGCTCGGGCCCCGCGACCGGCTCTCGCAGGCTTTCGTGCACGAGGACGCGAAGGGCCGCACGGTCAACTCGCCTTGGGGCTCGGTCGTGCACCTCGACCTGCGCCACCTCGGCGCGGAGCTCATCGACAGCCGCCTCCCATTCGTGCGCGAGCTGTGCCTGAAGTACGAACGCATCGACCCGGTGACCCAGCTGGTCCCGGTGCGACCGGTGGTCCACTACATGATGGGTGGTGTTCACACCGACCTGGACGGGGCGGCAGGACTCGACGGGTTGTACGCCGCAGGCGAGACCGCGTGCGTCAGCATCAACGGCGCCAACCGACTGGGGTCCAACTCGCTGCCCGAGTGCCTCGTCTTCGGGGCCCGCGCCGGACGCGCCGCCGCGCAGTACGCCGCCAGTGCCGCGGCGACGCCGTCGGTGGTTGCCACCCAGGCGTCGGACGAGGCACGGCGGATCCAGCACGACCTTCTCGACCGGGATCCGTGGGAGGAGGACGTCTCCGCGATCCGCACCGACATGCAGCGCACGATGGAGGAGTCGGCCGGCATCTACCGCACCGGCGAAGGACTCGCCACAGGGGCGGACCAGCTGCGCGAGCTGCAGGAAAGGGCCACCCGGATCGGGGTCCGCGACACCAGCCGGACCTTCAACACGGAGCTGGTCGCCGCCCTGGAGGTGACCAACCTCCTCGACATCGCCGAGCGCATGCTCGCGTCCGGCGGCCAGCGCGAGGAGTCACGGGGAGCTCACCAGCGCACCGACTTCCCGGCCCGGGACGACGCGGAGTTCCTGGTCCACCAGCTGGTGACCCGCGAGCCCGATGGCACACCACGGGTGGAGCAACTGCCCGTGACGATCACCCGCTGGCCCCCGGGCGAGCGGGTCTACGGGAGGTAGGGGGACATGGCTGGCGACGAGATAACCCTTCGGGTTGCGAGGTACCGGCCGGACAAGGACCGCGAGCCAGGCTGGCAGGAGTACTCCGTGCCGCTGCGAGACGAGTGGACGGTCCTCGACGGGCTCAACCACCTCAAGAACGAGGTCGACACGACGCTCGCCTACCGCTGGTCGTGCCGGATGGGCATCTGCGGCAGCTGCGGGATGAACGTCAACGGCGAGCCGAAGCTGACCTGCGCGACCTTCCTGAGCGACTACGCACCCGGGCCGGTCAAGGTGGAGCCACTGTCCAACTTCCCGGTGATCCGCGACCTCGTCGTCGACATCGACGACTTCATGACCAAGCTGCCACGGGTGAGCCCGTGGATCATCCGTGACGAGGAGCAGTCGATCGACGACGGCGAGTACCTCCAGTCACCCGAGGAGCTCGACGCCTACAAGCAGTTCAGCATGTGCATCAACTGCATGCTCTGTTACGCCGCCTGCCCCGTCTACGGTCTCGAGCCGGAGTTCATCGGTCCGGCCGCGATCGCGCTGGCGGAGCGGTACGACCTCGACTCCCGCGACCACGGCGCGCGCGAACGCCTCGACGTACTCATCGAGCACGAGGGGGTCTACGGGTGCACGTTCGTCGGTGAATGCACCCGGGTGTGCCCCAAGCACGTCGACCCCGCCGCCGCGATCCAGCGCTACAAGCTCAAGGCCGCCCAGGAGTCGGTGAAGATGTTCCTCCTCCCGAGAGCGCTGCGACGATGAGCACGCAGACACAGGAGGACCTGCGTTTCCACCGCCGCGTTCCGGTGCTCTGGTGGATCCGCAAACGCAGCTACTTCGTCTTCGTGATGCGCGAGCTGAGCAGCCTGTTCATCGCGTGGCTGGTCCTCTACCTGCTGCTGTTCGTCCGGTCCGTCGGCCGCGGGGAGCAGGCCTACGAGGACTTCCTCGACTGGGCGAGCTCGCCGTGGCTGGTCGTGCTCAACGTGGTCGCCTTCGCCTTCGTGGTCCTGCACACCGTCACCTGGTTCTCCCTCACTCCCCAGGCGATGGTGCTCGCCGTCCGCGGCCGGCGGGTGCCACCGGCCGCGATCATCGGCGCGCAGTACGCCGGACTGGTCGTGGTGTCTGCCTTCATCCTCTGGCTGGTGACGAGATGAAGTTCCGGGTCGAGCCCTTCCTGTGGCTGGCGTTCAGCGGCGGAGGCGTCATGGCGGCCATCTTCCTGCCGGTCCTGACCTTCCTGTTCGCGCTGGCCTTCCCGCTGGGGTGGATCGACCCACCGGACCACGACCACATCGCGGCAGTCGTCGGCCACCCGATCACCTTCCTGGTGCTGCTCGGCCTGTTCTCGATGATGCTGATCCATGCCGCGCACCGGTTCCGCTTCACCCTGTACGACGGCCTCCAGGTCAAGCACCGCGCCCTGGTCGCCGCCGCCTGCTACGGCGGCGCCGTCTTCGGTGTGTTCGTGGCGCTGCACATGCTGGGGAGCGCGACCTAGGGGCTGGGGCGCCAGCATCGGTGCCGGGTGCCCTGCTCGCCCTGGTACGGCGTCTGGTAGCTGCGCCCGAAGTCGGGCCGTTCGCGTGCGGTGACCTGACCGGGACCGACACCAAGGTGTTCGATGACCCCGTCGGAGACTCGACCTTCGTGGACATCTCCCGCGTCCGGGTCGTCCATCGGGACTCTGTGATGGTGCGCGTTAGTGATCGTCGATCTCACGTTCAGTGTCGAGGGCTACGTCTTCGCGCCGACATCTTCACCGACAAGCCGGTGTCGATCCGAATCCCTCGACGCTGCCTCGAGAACCCGGGGAGAGTTCGGATCGCCGTGCAGTTCAAGGACGAGAGCACGGACACCGTGGACTGGGCTGCGGATCGCCGAACCTTCGGGCCATGGGTCAAACGCTAGCGCGCCCCCCGAAGCTCCCACCAACCTGGAAGCGCGGGCCTGGGACCCGCGCCAGACGCGGTGGTTGGACGCGCCTCTTGGGCGGTGGGAGCCTTCAGCGGCTCGCCAGCCGTTGCGCAAGACGGTCGAGATCCTTGCCCATGGCGCCCTTCATGGCCTTGGCCATCATGGGCGCGGCAATCTTGGCGAATCCACTCGGAGCGCCGCGGTTGCGCAGCTTCATCAGGGTTCCGCCGGCCACCTGCTCCCAGGTATAGGTGGTCTCCATGGGAAACGGCCCGTCCGCAGTGCGCATCACCAGCCGCTGCCCGGGCTTGAGGTCGACGACCTCGTAGGTGTAGGAGAGACGCCGGCCGAGGAACTTGGCCTCGAAGTCCATCCTCGACCCGAGTGCCATCGGCGGCGGGGTCCGCCAGCTCACTGAGTGGATGTTGGAGTACCACTCCGGGGCGTTCGAGGGGTCTCCCGCATAGGCAGAGACCTTCTCGCAAGGAAACGGGAGGACGGCTTGGACCTCGACGTCGACGTGCATTCTCCGAGTATGCGCTACGTGTAGACAACCTACGGAAGGTCATGCTGGACCGAGAGAAGAGCATCTCGCGGCATCTGTGGCGGAAGGGGTCACGCCGCACCTCATAGTCCGACTGACATCGACAGCAGGAAGGACGCTATGAAGCCGACCACGCACGCCAAACCGATCGCGCGTCCTGCGTGCTCGACAGCTTCGGGCACCATCGTGTCGGCAAGCATTGTCAGAATCGCGCCGGCGGCGAATGTTTCGATGAAGGCGAGAGTCGAATGACTGGCACCGCCCAGGAGGGTGAAACCCAGGGCCGAGGCGACCGTGGATGCCAGCACCACGGCTGCCCACAGGCCCAGGACGTAGCGGATGGAGCGACCGTCTCGCCGCATCCCAGCGCTGGCTGACAAGGCCTCAGGGATGTTGGAGAGGCAGACTGCGAGCACGACCGCAATGCCGATGGAGCCGCCTCCCAGGAGGCTGACGCCGATGGCGGCGGATTCCGGTATGCCGTCAAGGAGAGCCCCC
>JBDSPC010000449.1:0-3604 GCA_039914485.1 Nocardioides sp. | reverse complement strand
CCTGGCCCTGGAGGAGATGCACCGCTGGCTGGTGCACAACGGCGACACGTTCACCGAGGTGCTCACCGAGCGTGCGCCGTGGTGGGCGCCGCCGCGGCTCAACGAGGCCGTCACCCAGCGGCTCCACTTGGAGGCCATCCGCTGGATCGCCGACATCCGCGACACCCCCGATCACCACGCCCGTAGTGCCCTCGACTCGATGCTCACGCAGCTCGGCCAGGACCTGCTCACCAACCCGCACACGCAGGACCGCGCCGAGCGGTTCAAGGAGCGGCTCCTCGACCACCCGCAGGTCGTCACCACCGCGATCTCGCTGTGGAAGGCCATGCGCTCGGCCCTGCTGACGTCAGTTCGCGATCGCGACGGTGCCGTGCGGAAGCGCCTGCTGGTCGAGCTCAGCTCCTTCGCCGAGCGACTGCGCACCGACGCGACGCTGCGCGACAAGCTGGACAGGACGGCCGCCGACGTCGCGGTCTTCGCGGTCTCGCGGTACGGCGCCGAGCTCACCGCCGTCATCACCCACACCATCGAGCGCTGGGACGGCAAGGAGGCCGCCCGCCGGATCGAGCTGCACGTGGGGCGCGACCTCCAGTTCATCCGCATCAACGGCACCATCGTCGGCGGACTCGTGGGCGTGCTGATCCACGCGATCAGCCTGGTGGTTCACTAACGGCCATGAGCCCAGATGCAGTCGACGTACCGATCAAGGACGAGATGATCCGGCTCGGACAGTTCCTCAAGCTCGCCAACCTGATCGAGAGCGGTGCCGAGGCCAAGCCCGTGATCGCCGACGGCCTCGTCACGGTCAACGGTGAGGTCGAGTCGCGACGAGGCCGTCAGCTGGTCGTGGGAGACGTCGTGTCCCTCGCGGGCCAGTCCGCGCGGGTGGCGTCCGGGGAAGCCGAGATCGACGTCCCCTGGTAGTTCAGGTCAGCTGACCTTCAGCAGGTCGACGACGAAGATCAGCGTCTCGCCGGGCTTGATCGCGCCGCCGGCCCCGCGGTTGCCGTAGCCGAGGTGCGGTGGGATCACGAGGCGACGGCGACCGCCGACCTTCATGCCCTGCACGCCGGTGTCCCAGCCCTGGATGACCTGGCCGATGCCGAGGCGGAAGTTGAGCGCGTCGCCCCGGTTGTAGGACGCGTCGAACTCCTCGCCGGTCGAGTGGGCGACACCGACGTAGTGGACGGACACGTTGGAGCCGGCCGTTGCTTCGACACCATCGCCGACGACGAGGTCGGTGACCTCCAGGTCGGCGGGAGCGTCTCCCATGTGCGGGTCGACGTCGGGCTTCTCCATGGTGATGACCTTCCTAGGAATCTGATCGCGCTGTGGGATCAGGTTTGGTGGACGTAGTTGTCCAGCTGGTCGCGCTCGAACTCGAGCTCGCCGATCCGATTCTTCACCACGTCGCCGATGCTGATGATGCCGGTCAGCTTGCCGTCGGTCAGGACGGGCACGTGCCGGATGCGGTGCTCGGTCATCACCTGCATGAGCTCGGTCAGCGCCTCGGTGCCCTCGCAGGTGCGCACGGTGGTGGTCATGATCTCGCTGACGAGGATGTCCAGGACGTCCTCGCGGTCGTGCAGGCGGCGTACGACGTCGCGCTCGCTGACGATCCCGTCGACGGTCTGGCCGTCCACGCTGACGATCAGTGCGCCCACGTTGTGGTTCGCAAGAAGGTCGACCAGCTCCCGCACGCTGGCGTCCGGGGCGATGGTGATGACGTCGTGGCTCGGCTTGCCCTTGAGTACGTCGTTGATGCGCATGGCTTCCTCCGCGGGTCGTGTGTCACCGTCACGCTAGTCACTTGCGTCGCTGGGCGACAGGGGCGATCTCGCGCGCAGGTCGTGCACCGACCCCGCACCACTCGGGCGCGAGTCCGGATCGTCGGCGTCGTGCGGCATCGAGCCGAGGAAGCCCAGCGCCGCGTCGTGCAGGTGGCCGTTGCTCGCGATCGCGTTCCCGCCGTACGGGCCGTCGGTCCCGTCCAGGGCCGTGAACCGGCCGCCTGCCTCGCGCACGATCACGTCGAGCGCTGCCATGTCGTAGAGCTCGAGCTCCGGCTCGGCCGCCAGGTCGACCGTGCCCTCGGCCAGGAGCATGTAGGACCAGAAGTCGCCGTACGCGCGCGTGCGCCAGCAGCGGCGCGACAGCGAGATGAAGTCCTGCAGCCGGTCGCGCTGGTCCCAGCCGGAGAGCGAGCTGTAGGACAGGGAGGCGTCCTCGAGGCGGCGTACGTCCGAGACCTCGCACTTCGTCGCCTTCATCAACGAGCGGCCGGTCCAGGCGCCACCGCCCTTCACCGCCCACCAGCGCCGCTGCAGCGCGGGCGCCGACACGACGCCGACGACGACCTCGTCGTCGACCGCGAGCGCGATCAGGGTGGCCCAGACGGGGACGCCGCGGACGAAGTTCTTGGTGCCGTCGATCGGGTCGATGATCCACTGCCGCTGGCTGTGGCCGGTGGAGCCCGTCTCCTCGCCGAGGACCGCGTCCCGGGACCGCGCCCGCGAGAGCGTACGGCGAATGGCGTCCTCCACACCGCGGTCGGCGTCCGTCACGGGAGTGAGGTCGGGCTTGCTCATCACGTGCAGGTCGAGCGCCTTGAACCGCGACATCGACAGCGAGTCGGCGTCGTCGGCCAGCACGTGCGCGAGGCGCAGGTCGTCGGTGTAATCGGTGGGGCCGTTGATGGGCATGGCCCACAGGCTATTCCCAGTGTCCGCCGTTACCGTGCTCCCATGGAGATCAACGGTCTGCCGCTGCACCCCCTGGTCGTGCACGCGGTGGTCGTCCTCGGCCCGCTGGCCGGGCTCACCGGCCTTGCCTACGCCTTCGTCCCGAGGTGGCGCTGGCTGCTGCGCTGGCCCCTCGTGGCGCTGTCGCTAGTCGTGGCCGTCACCGCGTTCGTCGCCGTGCAGGCGGGCGATTCGCTGCTTGACGCCCGGCCCGAGCTGGAGCCGCTGGTCGAGACCCACGAGGAACGCGGCGAGCTGCTGCGCAACTGGTCGCTGTCCTTCGTCATCGACGCGGCCCTGGCTGCGTGGGCATTGGGCGGCGGCTCCGCCCTCGCCTCCGGGCGGGGCGCCCGGGACACGAAGGGAGTCATCGGGTGGATCGCGATGGTGCTGCTCGTCCTCGGCTCGATCGGGCTGGTGGTGCTGGTGTTCCTGGCCGGTGACTCCGGCGCGCAGGTGGTCTGGGGCTAGTAGTCCGCGGCACCCTCACGCGCCGCGAGGAGCCGCCGGAACGACTCGACGCGATCCGGGTCGGCCTCGCCGTCCGTGACCGCGACGTCGAGGCCGCACTCCGGCTCGCCGGTGCCGTGGGAACAGCCGCGCGGGCAGTCCTCGGTCATCTCCTCGAGGTCGGGGAAGGCGCTGATCAGGTCCTCGGGCTGCACGTGCGCGAGCCCGAAGGAGCGGATGCCGGGGGTGTCGATGATCCAGCCGTCACCGCCGGGCAGCTCGAGCATGTAGGCCGACGTCGACGTGTGGCGGCCGCGACCGGTGACGGCGTTGACGATGCCGACATCACGGTTGGCGGTCGGGATCAGCGCGTTGACGAGCGTCGACTTGCCGACGCCCGAGTGGCCCACGAA
>JBDSPC010000412.1:0-11401 GCA_039914485.1 Nocardioides sp. | reverse complement strand
CCGGCACGGCCGACGTGGTCGGCGCGATCAACTTCGCGCGCTCGAACGGACTCCTCATGGCCGTGCGCGGAGGCGGGCACTCGATCGCCGGGCTCTCCGGCGTCGACGGTGGCTTGCTGCTGGACCTGGCCCTGATGAACGGGGTCGACGTCGACCCGGAGGCCCGCACCGTCCGGGTCCAGGGTGGAGCGCTGATCGGCGACATGGACCACGAGACCCAGGCCTTCGGGCTGGTCGCTCCGAGCGGCATCGTCTCGGACACCGGCGTGGCCGGCCTCTCGCTGGGCGGTGGAGAGGGCTGGGTCCGGCGCAAGCACGGAATGGCGGTCGACAACCTGCTCTCCGCCCAGGTGGTGTGCGCCGACGGTCAGGTGCTGACCGCATCGGCAGATTCCAACGCCGACCTGTTCTGGGCCATTCGCGGCGGCGGCGGCAACTTCGGCGTGGTCACCTCTTTCACGTTCCAGTGCCACCCGGTAGGTCCCACGGTCGCCTTCGCCGGGGTGTTCCATCCGGTGGCGGACGCCGAGAACGTCTACCGGCAGTTCCGTGACTGGGCCCAGACGGTGCCCGACGAGATCTCGGCGATGATCGGTTGCACGACGTTGCCGACGAGCCCGAACCTGCCGCCCGAGATCCAGAACACGCCCCTCGTCGTCACCGGTGCTGTCTACTCCGGTGACCCCGACGAGGGCATGCGGATCATCCAGCCGCTCCGTGAGATCGGGACGCCCCTCGCTGACATCTCCGGTCCCCTGCCGTTCGCTGGTGTCCAGGCCGCCTTCGACGAGTTCTTCCAGCGCGGAACGTTGCGCAGCTACTGGAAGGCGACGTACGTCGACGAGCTGACCGACCCGATCCTCGAGATCGTCGTCGACCGTGCCCGCAACCGGCCGAGCGCACGCTCGTTCGTGGTCACGTTCCTCATGGGCGGCGCCATCAACCGCGTCGCGGCCGAGGACACCGCCTACAGCGAGCGGTCGGCCAACTGGATGGTGTCGATGGACGGCAACTGGGAGGACGCCGGCGACGACGACACGGTCATCTCCTGGGTCCGTGATGCCTGGGGGAAGGTGCACGAGCTGGGCACGGGTTCGCTGTACCTGAACTTCTCGGGCGTCTCCGACGAAGCTGTGACGACCGGCGTCGAGAGCGCGTTCGACAAGGCCAACCTGCAGCGTCTCGAGGAGATCAAGGCGCACTACGACCCGGAGAACTTCTTCCGCAGGAACAACAACATCATCCCGGCCACCTACGGAGGTGGCTAGCCGGCCGGGTCGTGCGTGGCGGCTCCGCCTTGGTGCACGTCGAGGCGGAGCAGTCGGCTCGCCAGGTCGACCAATGGCCCGAGCAGGAGGATGACCGCGACGGTGCCGACGCCGATCGTGGCGCCGAGCAGCCACCCGAGCAGCGCTCCCCCGCCCTGCACCGCGCTGTAGCTCCACCTGAACGCGACGGGCGGGTCCCACGCCAGGGCGAACGCCTCCGCGGGCCCGGCGCCGGTCTGGCTGCCGAGGTAGGCCGCGATCCCGATGGCGAGCACCGGGAACGCGGCGGCCAGCAGGAGGCTGCGCGCCACGAGCCCGTCCGGCGTCGCGAGCACGTCGAGGAGCACGGTCACCGTCACGCCCACCAGGACGATCTGCACCAGCGTGCCGAGGCCGGGTCGCACGCGGCGTAGGGCGGCCATCGCCAGGAAGACGACGCTCACGGCCGCATTGACGATCCAGAAGGCCCAGTCCCCGCGCATGGCGATGCCGTTGACGAGGGTGGAGTAGCCGTCCGACCCGAGATCGGCCGTGAGCAGCATCGAGACCCCGACGCCGAGCACCACGCAACCACCGAACAGCAGCAGGAGCCGGCGCAGGGAGTAGGGCAAGGCGATCAGCCGTCGGCGAGCGCGACGTAGCGGCCGTCGGGGGTGGTCGGGTTGTCCTCGTTGATCGCCTCGACCGCCTCGCTGAGCTCGGCGCCCTCGACGGGCCGACGGCGGTCGAGGTGCACCCCGGCGATCATGCAGCGCACGGAGCCACCGGCGAGCTCGATCGTGGGGATGTCGACGGCGACGATCTCGCAGGACTCCTCGATCACCGCGATCTGGTCGGGCCGCAGGCTGCGGCGGGCACGGGCGGACATCGCCATGATGTAGTGGCGCTTGCCCTCCGGCGTACGACCGCACAGCTCGACGGCGTTGCCGGCGAACTCGCGGATCTGCTCCTCGGTGAGCTCGACGACCTTGCGGCCGTTGACGCTGAGGCGCTCGCGGACCTGCTCGCGGCGGCTCTCGTCGGGGATCATGTCGAGCGCGATCATCGCAACATCGGTGCCCACGCAGGCGATGACGTTGGTGTGGTAGACCGGCACGCCGCCCGAGTCGACGGCGTCGAAGGCCATCGGCTCGTAGGCGAAGTCGGTGCAGAAGCGCTCCAGGACGGCGCTGTCCGCACGGTGGCTGCGTGCGGTGTAGGCCACCCGCGAGACGTGGTCGAGCACCATCGCGCCGGTGCCCTCCAGGAAGATCCCGTCGGGCTCGAGGCCGGAGTAGTCGACGATCGTCTGGACGCGATACTCCGACTTGAGCATCTCGAGCACGTCGCCCCGGCGCTCGTGGCGACGGTTGGACGCATACATCGGGTAGACCGCGACGTAGCCGCCGGCGTGGGTGGAGAGCCAGTTGTTCGGGAAGACGCTGTCCGGGCGGGTGTGGTCGGTGTCGTCGAAGACGTGCACCCGAACACCCGCCTCGCGCAGGGCCGCGGCCAGCGCGTCCATCTCGGCCAGCGCGTTGGCCGAGGTCGCATCCTCCGACTGGCCCTCAGGGGCGTCGGCCTGGAAGGCGTTGTCCGCGGCGGTCGCGGGGTTGGGGGTGAACCGTTCGGCGCGGATCAAGATGACAGCAGAAGGGGCCTGAGCACTCACGCAGCGGAATCTAGACCATCACCGGCCGTGGTGTGATGTCCGCGTGCAGCGCCTCCGACCCCTGGCCGTCACCGGCGCCGTCGCCGTGGTGTCCGTCGGGCTGCTGATGCTGGCGGTCGGCCTGGGCTGGCTCGGTCCGGACGTCGGGCGCGGGGCCAACTTCTGCGAGGCCGCGCGGTCGGGCGTGGTCCGCCAACCCGCGAACAGCTGGTCCAACCTCGGCTTCGTGGTGGCCGGCCTGCTCATCGCGTCCCGCGTCTCCTCAGCCTCGGTGATGCCGGTCGCGTTGCAGACGTTCTACGCCTGCGTCGTGGTGATCCTCGGCCCCGCTTCGGCCGCGATGCACGCGACGCAGAGCTCGCTGGGCGGGCATCTCGACATGATGAGCATGTACCTCGTGGCCGGGTTCGCTGCGGCGTACGCCTGGGTGCGGGTGGTGCGCCGCGGCCCGGCGGCGTTCGTCGCTGCGTACGCCGTCTGCGTGCTGGGCTGCGAGCTCGCGGGACTGTGGACCGGGCCCATCCCGGTCGTGCAGTACGCCGGCAACGTGGCCTTCGCGGCGCTGCTGATCGCCGCCGTGGTGATGGAGGCGCGGCTCTGGCGACGCGGCGAGAGCCGACGGACGATCGGCTTCGGCTTCGCGGCACTCACGTCGATGCTGGTCGCCTTCTTCATCTGGAACATGACGCAGCACGGCTGGTGCGACCCGGAATCGTTGCTCCAGGGACACGCGGTCTGGCACCTGTTGTGTGCGCTGGCGGCGTACTTCCTCTTCCGGCTGTATGCCTCGGAGCGGCCTCTCAATGACTCGTGATGGGATCACCTCGTGAAGACCTGGATCCTGCTCGCGTTCCTGGCTGGCCTCTTCTCCGTCATGGGCATGGTGTTGACGGTCGCCGCCCTCGTCACGAGCGAGTGGGCACTGCTGGGTGGTCTCGTCTTCCTCACCGTGGGGCTGGTGATGGCGTGGTTCGTGCCGGCAGCTCGGCGCGAGCAGAACGCTTCCCTGGCCGGGGACGTGCCCATGTCGCCCGGGACCGTGCCGTTCGAGCGCGTGGCCGAGCTGATCCGCGAACGGCTGGCCGGTTCGCCGTACACCGTCGAGCTGCAGGGCCGCATGATCCGCATCCACGCCGACCTCGCCGATGCCGAGTTCCTTGGGTGGGCATCGGCCCACAAGGTCAAGGTCGTGCGTGGCCTCGAGGTCGTCGCCTCCCGGCCGGGGGTCGCGATCACCCGTGACTTCGAGCAGGACCTCGACCTCAGCGTCGGCGCCGGCCGGCTCACGGGTCGCGCACGCGTCCAGTCGGGCCGCAGCTGGTCCTACGAGCGCCGCATCGAGGTCGGCCTGGGCAAGGACGGCACGATCGGGCGCCAGGTCGACGTCAGGTTCTCCTCGAAGAAGCTCCACGACCCGGTGAATGCCGTGCTCAAGGAGACGGGGTGGTACTCCGGCTTCTGGACCTCGCTCCCCGCGGAGTCGAAGGGCGCCCTGATCGTCGCGGTCTTCGCCGGCGTCGGCTCCGTGGTCGCGGTCGTCGTGCTCGGCGTCGCAGCATTGCTGGGGAAGTTCTGACATGACCCGGGTCACCGCCGTCCTCGGCGACATCACCACGCAGGACGTCGACGCCATCGTCAACGCCGCGAACAACCGGATGCGCGGCGGCGGCGGCGTCGACGGCGCGATCCACCGTGCGGGCGGCCCGTCGATCCTCGCGGACTGCGTCGCTCGGTTCCCCGACGGACTCGCGACCGGCGACGCCGGCTGGACCACGGGCGGATCGTTGGCGGCGCGGTGGGTGATCCACACGGTCGGTCCGGTGTATCCGGGCGAGCGTGACCTGCTCGTCTCGTGCTACTCGCGTGCCCTTGCCGTCGCCGACTCCCTCGGCGCTGCGACCGTCGCGTTTCCGCTGATCAGCGCCGGGGTCTACGGCTGGCCCCTCGACGACGCCGTGCTCGCCGCGGTCACGACATTGCGTACGGCGACGACGTCCGTCGCCGAGGCGCGGATCGTGGCCTTCTCCCCCGCGACGCTCGAGGTCGTCGAGGCGACGCTGGCGTCGTCGGGCTGATTCGCCGAGTCAGCTGGGCTTGCGCCAGACCGACACGTGGCTCTCGCTCTCGGTCGTGAAGGGATTGCCGAGCCAGTCCGCCGTGCGTTGCTCGAGCTCGAGGCCCGCGAGCTGCGCCATCAGGTCACACTCCGCCGGCCAGATGTAGCGGAAGTTGCTGGCGCCGTACCTGGCCGTCTCGTCCCCCGTTCGCGTGTAGTGGTGGGACGTCCCCTGTTGCGTGGTCATGTCATAGGTGTCGAAGCCGAGGTGACGCTCACCGACATGGAACGGCACGGCCGCCTGGCCCGGCGGGAAGCGGCGGATCATCGGAATCCACAGCTCGACGACAAAGGCCCCACCGGGTGCAAGGTGCCGTGCAGCGTTGCGGAAGCAGGCCACCTGCTCGGCCTGGGTGCACAGGTTGCCGATGCCATTCCAGACGAGGTAGACCAGCGAGAACTCGCCCGGGACCCGAGCCTGCGCCATGTCGCCGACGACCACCGAGATCTCGGCTGCCGACGCCTTGAGCCGCAGCTGGTCCACCATCGGCTGGGACAGCTCGATGCCGCTGACCTCGATCCCCCTCCCGGCGAGCGGCACGGCCACGCGCCCGGTCCCGATCGCGAGCTCCAGGGCCGGGCCACCGTTCGCCGTACGCGCCAGGAAGTCGACTGCCGGGTCGAGGACATCGGGTTCGAACATGAACGCCGAGCTCTCGTCGTACCGCACGGCTGACTCCTGGTCCCACACGTCGCTGCTGGTCATGCGTGCCACCTTGGTGGAACCGCGTCCGCACGCCAACCGATTAACGCTCCTCGGAAGCGGTGAGTGAGGAGTGCCCGCGACACGCCGAAACCCCGCAGAACGGGCCCGCTTTCGAGATTGTCGGCCCCGTGGTGTTGGCTTGAGGCCGTAACAACCACGATCTGTAAGGAGACCACGTGAACAAGTCCGAACTTCGCGACGCCGTCGCGCAGCACGCCGAGCTGACCAACGCCCAGGCCGACAAGGCCGTCGAGGCCGTTCTGTCGTCGATCACCAGCGCTGTCGCCGGTGGCGACAAGGTCACGCTGCCCGGCTTCGGCACGTTCGAGGCCCGGGCGCGCAACGCGCGCACCGGTCGCAACCCGCAGACCGGCGAGAGCATCGAGATCGCCGCGAGCACCGCTCCCGCCTTCAAGGCCGGCGCCGCTTTCAAGTCGGCCGTCAACAAGGGCTGATCACCTCTTCACCGCTTCGGGCGGCGTGACCCTCACGGGTCGCGCCGCCCGTCGCAATTTACGAGCTGGACGCGTTGAACCGCGCGGTCAGCGCCGGCACCCGCCGGATCACGAGCTGGTCGAGGAGCAGCACCACCAGCACGGAGATCCCGAAGAACGGCAGGAAGATACCCAGCGCGACCAGGCCGACGAGCAGCGCCGGCGTCCCGCGCAGCGGCATCCGCCCGCGGGGCGCGCCGAGCGAGCCGGACGGCCGCCGCTTCCACCACATCAGCGGCCCGGTCACGCACGACGCGATCACCAGCAGGCACATCAGCGTCGAGCCGGCCATCGACCAGGAGCCGAATGAGCGACCCTCGTGCAGCCCGATGCCGTGCGAGACGACCTTGGCCAGGGTCGGATAGTCCTCAAAGCCGTACGTCGACACGACCCCGCCGCCGTACTGGTCGACGTGCACGGTGCGCTCGTCCGAGGGCGCATCGAACGCAAAGCCGATCACCGAGAACACCCCGACATCAGCAGCCGGCAGCGCGACCGTCATCGGGTGGCGCAGCCCCTCGGACGAGGCCACGGTCAGGGCGGTGTCGACATTGGCGATCGAGCGCTCCCCCGACGCACCGGTCGGTTCGGTGGAGCGAGGCACCGGCGATACTCCCTGCGCCCACGGCACGTCGGTCGCATGCGTGTGCGGCAGCGACTCGTCCAGGGTCGAGGTCGGGTCGGAGATAGCGCCGTGGTCGAGCGACCAGAACGATGTCCCCTGGCTGGAGGCGAGTGTCTGCGCCTTCTCCCCCCAGAAGCCGGTCCACGGCAACCCCGAGACCAGCAGGAACACCAGTCCCACGCCGGCGAACAGCCCGATCTGCGCGTGCCGCGATCGCAGGGACCGTGGCTGCCGCGAGCGTCCGCGCCGGCCCTTGAAGAACAGGTAGTAGCCGGTGATCGCCATGACGATTGCCCAGCAGGCGGCGAGCTCGATCAGCCGCTCGCCCCTGGTCCCGGCCATCAGCTCGCCGTGGATCCGGACCGCATAGCCGGACAGCGTGGTGTCCGGGTCGAGCGAGCCGAGCACCTCGGCGCCGTACGGATTGACGAACACGTCGCGCGTCGACTCGTCCGGCATCGCGAGGGAGAAGACGGTGCTGCGATCCACCGACCTCGGCTCCGTCATCGACACGACGGTGGCATCGGGAAACGCCCGCGACACGGCAGCGAGCTGGTTGGCGTAGGGCTGCTGGATCGAGTTCGCAGACGGCGCCGACACCTTCATGAGGTCGGCGTTGATGAGCGGTTCGAGCTGGAAGCGGAAGAGGTAGATCAGTCCGGTGCTGGCCAGGATCAGCAGCACCGGGGCCACCAGGAAGGCGGCATAGAAGTGCCAGCGCCAGAAGGCCCGGAACCAGCCGGAGCTGGTCGCGGGTCTGGGCGCTGAAGCGCGCGAGGGCGCAGGGTTGAGCTGGGTGGTCATGTGTCTCCTCGACGTGACGAGATGCGCGAGCTGCGCGGTCGCAGACGTCAGCGACCGCGCGTCGCGCGGGAAATGAAAGGTCAGGCGGCGAGGAGAGCCGGTGGACCGCGGCGTACGACGATGCGCGCGACGCGGGCGAGCGAGGGCGGCGTGGCCGGACGCCGGCGCAGGGGGACGGCCCGGCGAGCGGGCAGCGGCACGGGCGACCCGGCCACGAAGAGCGCGACGACGGCCGTGAAGACGAGCGTGTGCATCGACCAAAGGGCGCGCTCCCCCGCCGCGAGCCAGAGCCCGACCAGCACGGCGACGACCGTGTGGGCAAAGAACATGGGCGCGTGGTCGAGCAGCGCGGCCGGGTCGGGGAGCGTCAGGGCCGAGCCGGGCGACGGAGCCCCGAGCATCGCCTCGTAGTGGTCCTGCAGCGACCCGACGCGCTGGCCGTCACTGAGCGGCAGGGCGCCGGGCGCGGTGAGCTGGGGAGCCACGGCCGCGGAGCCGGCGTGGCCGGCGGTCAGGCTCAGCAACCCGTGCGCCGCCGTCTGGCCGAGGACCACGAGCGCCACGATGCGTCGGGCCGAAGCGGGGCGGGCCAGGAAGGCGGCACACATCGCCGTACCGACTCCGAACATCGCGCCGAGCGCGCCCCACGACGGCAGCAGCCCGCCGCTGCTCACGTGCCCGACGGCGCCGAGCAGGAAGGTCATGGCCGACAACATCCCCGCGCGCCACCAGAGCAGCGAGTCGGGGCGGTCGGGCATGGCCCGGATTCTCCCACGGGTGTTCACGTCGACGTCACCTCGTCGTCAGCCGAGGGCGGTTGGGTCGGGACATGACCCTCACACCTCAGCGTCCGAGTCTCCCGATGGCAGATCTCGCCCACGGCAACCGCAGCCCGGTCACCTGTCACCTCCGGTGCGGTGACGCGTGCTTCCAGGACGTCCCCAACACGACCGAGACGTCCTACTTCCGTGACATCGCTGCCACCGCTCTCTCGCGCCGCAGCATCCTCGGCGCGGCCGCGGTCGGCACTGCCACCGTCGCCCTGAGCAGCCAGCCCGCCGCGGCCCTGTTCCGCAGCACGGCGGTCACCGGGAAGTCCGGTACGCCGACTGCCGGCTCGCTCAGCTTCACGCCGATCGCCCCCGTGGCGAAGACCGTCGACGCTTTCACCGTGCCGACGGGCTACCGCTGGGACCCGATCATCCGCTGGGGCGACCCGATCTTCGACGGCGCGCCCGTCTTCGACGCCGCCAACCAGAGTGCGGCCGCGCAGGGGCAGCAGTTCGGCTACAACTGCGACTACCTCGACATCATCGTCACCGACCGCAAGGGCACCCGCGCCCTGCTGGTTGCCAACCACGAGTACACCAACGAAGGCATCATGTTCCCGCCCGGCATGGACGCCGCCGAGCTGATCCGCACCGCGTGGGCCGCCCACGGCCTGAGCGTCGTCGAGCTCCGCCGCAAGTCCACCGGCTCGACGTGGAGCTACGTCCCCAACGGCTCGCGCAACCGCCGGATCACCCTCGACACCCCGTTCACCGTGGACGGCCCGGCCGCCGGCTCCGAGCTGCTCAAGACAGCCGCGGACCCGACGGGACGCCGGATCCTGGGCACGATGAACAACTGTGCCGGTGGCACGACCCCCTGGGGCACGGTGTTGTCGGGCGAGGAGAACTTCAACCAGTACTTCTATCGGGACGCCTTGAGCGCCACCCCTCAGGAGAAGCGCTACGGCATCGGCGCCCAGGACACCCGCAACTGGCGCTCGGTCGACGAGCGCTGGGACGCGACCAAGCACCCCAATGAGCCCAACCGCTTCGGCTGGATCGTCGAGATCGACCCGGAGGACCCGAAGTCCACGCCGGTCAAGCACACCGCGATGGGCCGCTTCAAGCACGAGGGCGCCAACGTCATCATCAACGGCGACGGCAAGGTCGTGGCCTACATGGGCGACGACGAGCGCTTCGACTACGTCTACCGCTTCGTCTCCCGCGACGCCTACCGCGGAGGCGGCAAGAAGAGCGACCGGGCGCACAACCTGACGCTTCTCGCCAACGGCGACCTGTCGGTCGCCCGCTTCACCGGCGACGGTCTCGAGGACGGCGTCAGCGACGGCACCGGCGAGTGGATCCCACTGACGGCGAACGGTGTCTCCGTCGTGCCCGGCTTCACGACCGAGCAGGTTCTGGTCTTCACACGCCTGGCGGCCGACGCCGTTCAGCCCACCAAGATGGACCGCCCCGAGGACGTCGAGCCCAACTACGTCAACGGCTTCATCTACGTCGCCTGCACCAACAACGCCGACCGCGGCAAGGTCGGCAAGGAGGGCACGACGGAGCCCAACCCGCGCAACCTCAACAAGGACGGGCACGTCGTCGAGATCCAGCCCAACGGCGGTGACCACACGTCATCGACCTTCTCCTGGAACCTGATCCTGATCTGTGGAGACTCGGCCAGCGCCGGCACCTACTTCGGCGGCTGGACCGGTCCGGTCTCGCCGATCTCCTGTCCCGACAACGTCGCGTTCGACTCGGTCGGCAACCTGTGGGTCTCGACCGACGGGCAGCCCGGGACGATCGGCCTCAACGACGGGCTCTTCAAGGTGCCGGTCGCCGGTCCGGAGCGGGGCCACGTGCAGCAGTTCCTGGCCGTGCCGACCGAGGCCGAGACCTGCGGCCCGGTGATCCACGACCAGGACGGGTCGGTCTTCGTCTCGGTCCAGCACCCCGGCGAGAACGGCTCCTGGGCGGCGCAGACCTCGCGCTTCCCCGACTACGTCTCCGCCACGGGCACCGCGGCTCCCGGCGACTTCGCCGGCCCGCGTCCTACCGTCGTCCAGGTGACACGCGGCTGAATCGCTCGGTCCACGACGGGGCCCCGGACGGCGATGTCCGGGGCCTCGTTCGTCATGTCACTGGTGGAGCAGCACGAGCGAGCTCAGCGCGACCAGCCACGAGACGAAGCTGCCGACGAGGAAGTACTCCGTCAGCAGGTGGATCCGCTCCTGGTCGCGCTTCGACGACAGCTCGGGAAAGCGCAGCAGACCCTTGGCGGCGACCACGATGCTGGCCGCTGTGACCTGACCGGCGAGCGCGAGGCCGAGGATGAAGACCCGCTCCATCGGGCCCAGCAGGCGCCCGCCCTTGAGCTGCATCTCCGGGTCGTCGACCTGGCCGTGCCGCGCCGGGTTGACGGTGTCGGTCGCGGCCAGCACCAGCCGCACCACGACGTTGCCCGTGCTCAGCTGTACGGCGAACGCGCCGGCCAGCAACAGGGCGCGATCGGCGTCCAGGCCGGCGAGAACGGGCACCGGCGTCGAGCGCAGCCAGTCGCCCAGAAGTCCGTCCGTGGCACCGGCTTGCCCGGCGAACGCCAGGGCGAGACCGACGGAGACGGCCAGCACCGCCCGCGGCACCGAGGCCGGAAGCCGGCCGGCGAAGCCGCTGGTCACGGTCTGGCCCCAC
Organism: Nocardioides sp.; assembly: GCA_039914485.1. Taxonomy (GTDB): domain Bacteria; phylum Actinomycetota; class Actinomycetes; order Propionibacteriales; family Nocardioidaceae; genus Nocardioides. The sequence continues at coordinate 270 of JBDSPC010000412.1, read as the reverse complement.
GCCAGCACCGCGACGGCGATCAGGAGCAGAGCGACGATGTCGCGACCCGACGTGAGCCCGGCGCACAGCCCGACCACGACCGCGCCGACGGCGCCCACGCACTCGGGCAGGATGCGGACCGGCCGCACGGAGTGGGTCAGGTCGGCCAACGCCAGCCCGATCAACAGCACTGCGAGCCAACTCACGGCAGCCCTCCCAACAGTTCGTGTGCAGCCAGGATCGTCCCGAGGCCGTCGGCGCGCACCCGCTGGGAGACGGCCGACGGACTGA
>JBDSPC010000396.1:0-3852 GCA_039914485.1 Nocardioides sp. | reverse complement strand
GAGGTCGTGACCGCCAAGGTCGTGGCGAAGGCGGGCTACAAGATCAACGACCGTGTCGTCCGCGCCGCCCAGGTGCTCGTGGTCGACCCGGCCGAGGGCTGAGTCCTGCGTGGCTGAGAAAGATCGCCAAGGAAACAGCGCCGTCCGGAACGACTGGGCGACCAAGGACTTCTATGCCGTGCTCGGCGTCGCCAAGGACGCGAGCGCGGACGAGATCAAGAAGTCCTATCGCAAGCTGGCGCGCGCCAACCACCCCGACTCCAACCCCGACGATGCGAAGAAGCACGACCTCTTCAAGAAGATCGCCGAGGCCTACGACGTCGTGGGTGACGCCGACAAGCGCAAGAAGTACGACGAGTTCCGCAAGGTGTCCGCCGGTGGCGGCGGCTTCCCCACCGGGTTCACCCGGGGCGGCGCCCAGCAGGGCGGCTTCGACGTCAACGACTTCCTGCGCGACCAGGGCGCGGGTGGCGGCGGCTTCGGCGACATGTTCGGCGACCTCTTCGGTGGCGGCCAGCAGCGCACGCGCCGGGCACCGCGGCCGAGCAAGGGCGCCGACCTCGAGGCCACCACCACGCTGGCCTTCGAGGACGCCCTCAACGGCACCACGATCTCGCTGCGGCTGACCTCCGACGCGCCCTGCGCGACCTGCAAGGGCACGGGCGGCAAGCCCGGCACGCGTCCGCACATCTGCCCCACCTGCGAGGGCGCGGGCTTCGTCGTCTCGAGCATGGGCGGGTTCTCGATGAACGAGACCTGCCCGGCCTGCGGCGGTCGCCAGCTCGTGTACGACGAGGCGTGCCCCACCTGCCACGGATCGGGCCACGGTCCGTCGACCCGCACGATCCAGGCGCGCATCCCCGCCGGCGTGAAGGACGGCCAGAAGATCCGGTTGCGCGGCAAGGGCGGCAAGGGCGAGAGCGGCGGCCCCGCGGGTGACCTGATCGTCACGGTGCGCGTCGGCTCACACCCGGTCTTCGGGCGCAGCGGCGACAACCTCACCATCGAGGTGCCCGTCTCCTTCGACGAGGCGGCGCTCGGCGCGGACATCAAGATCCCGACGCTCGGTGGTCAGCCGGTCACGTTGAAGATCCCGGCCGGCACCCCCAACGGGCGCACGTTCCGCGTGCGCGGCAAGGGCGTCGCGAAGAAGGACGGCACGACCGGCGACCTGCTCGCGACCGTCGCCGTACAGGTGCCGGCGACGCTCGGTGACACCGCGCGCGAGGCCCTCGAGGCCTATCGCGCGGCCACCGGTCCGTCGTCCCTGCGCGCCAAGCTCCTCGCGGATTCACAGTGAGCGGCTTCGGCGGCCCGGCGCCCGACGCGGCGGTCTACGTCATCAGCGTCGCGGCCGAGCTGACCGGGCTGCACCCGCAGACCCTGCGCACCTACGAGCGGATGGGCCTCATCACGCCCGGTCGCACCGCCGGTGGCGGACGGCGCTACTCCCACCACGACCTCGAGCTGTTGCGCGGGATCGCCGACCTCACTGCGCACGGCATCGGCATCGAGGGCGTACGCCGCATCCTCGATCTCGACAACCAGGTGACCGCGTTGCGCCTCCGCAACCAGGACCTGCAGGCCGAGCTCGAGGTCACCCGGGCGGCGCTGCGCCAGGCCCGGATCGCCGCCGGCGCCGCGCACCCCAACACGCTGCCCGTGCTCCGCCACTCCGTGACCGGTCAGTCGGTCGTGGTCTGGCGTCCCAGCTGACGTCAGGTGCGGAGTACGGCGCGTTGTGCGATCGTCAGGAACAGCGCGCCCGACAGGTCTGCCCCACGCGCGTCCGCTCCGCGCAGGTCGGCGCCCAGGAGGTCTGCGTCGGTGAGGTCGCAGTCGCGGAGGTCGACGCCGAGCATGAGCGCGCCGCGGAGGGCGGCACCGCGCAGGTCGAGCTCGCGCAGGTCGCGCCCGGCGAGGTCCTGACCGGCGAGGTCGAGCGCGTCCGGCCACCCTGCCCGGACGCGTCGGCTCGTCTCGGACAGCACCGCTCCCACGACGGATCGCAGGTCGTCGATGTCGATGGCGAGCAGCTCGTCGGGGGTGCCGCCGATCAGGCCGACAAGGTGCTCGATCAGCGGGCCGGCGTCGGGTTCGCTGCGGCGTACGGCCTCGTCGAGCAGCGCGAGCATCTCGTGCAGCTGGCGCATCACCGACAGCACCGCGGCCATCTCGCCGAGGTTGTCGTGCTCGCGCCACGACACTCCGGCGTAGGTCACCTGCGACACCTGCTGGCCGGCGCCGAAGCAGTCGAAGGCCACGCAGCCCGACCAGCCCTGCTCGGTCAGGTCTGCGTGGATGCCGCAGCGGTCGTCGGCCCCGAGGTTGTGGCAGGGACGACCACCGGACTTGGTGACCGGAAAGCTCTCGCCCTTCTGCATGGGCAGCAGCACGCAGCACAGTGCGAAGCACTGCGAGCAGTCGGCCTGCAGCACGGGAAGCGTCACGACCGGCCCGCCAGGAACGCGTCCACCTCGGCCGCAGTCGGTGCGGTCGCCGGTCCGCGACGGGTCACCTTGATCGCGGCGGCCGCGTTGGCGCGGCGGCAGCCCTCGACCCAGTCGGTGCCGGCAGCGACCTCGGCCAGGAGTGCGCCGGTGTGGGTGTCACCAGCGCCGTTGGTGTCCAGCGGCGTCTGCGGGAAGCCGGGCACGACCACGGTCTCGCCGTCGACGAGGACCGCGCACCCGGACGCTCCGTCGCGCACGATCGTGATCGCATCCCCGCGCAGGAGCGGGGCGACCGCGGCGGTCACGGCGGCCAGGTCATCGGCGTCGGGAGTTCCCAAGATGTCCGCCGCCTCCTCCAGGTTGCTCGACCAGACATCGGTGAAGGCCAGCATTTCTTCGCGTACGGCGACCGACAACCCGGCGAACGCCGAACCCGGATCAAGGACGACCACGACGCCCTCGTCGAGGGTTCGCAGCCACGCGAGCAGGGGCTCGCCGGTCTGCGCGAGCGCGAGCGAGAACCCCGTGACGCAGACGAGATCGCCGGGACGAGGCGCCGACGTCGCGAGCGACTCGACGGTGATCTCCCGCTCGGCGCCGAGCGTCGTGACGAAGGTGCGCTCGGCGCTCGGCTCGATGAGCACGACGCAGATGCCGGTGTCGTGCTCGGCGACGGGCGGGGCACTCAGGCCGATGCCTTCGTCGGCGAGCGCGTGCCGGATCAGGTCGCCGTGCGGACCGGTCCCGTGGGCGCCGGCGTGCACGCAGTGGGCGCCGAAGCGGGCGGCCGCGACCAGCACCGTGACCGCTCCGCCGGCGTAGTCGGTGACCGACGTGGCCATCACGTTCTGCCCGCGCGCGGGCAGGTCGGGCACCTCGATCACCACGTCGACCAGGGCCTGGCCGGTGTGGATCACCCGCGTCATGCCAGCACCTCGGCGGCCGTCGCGATGGTGATCTGTGGCGGGAAGAGCGCCATCACGTCGAGCGCCGACTGGTGGTTCTCCGGCGTCGAACCGGCGCACGCGTCGGACACGATCGTCACGGCGGCGCCGGCGTCGGCGGCCGCGAGCGCGGTCGAGACGACGCAGCAGTCGGTGGACACGCCCGCCAGCACCAGGTGGGGCGTGGGCCCGGTGACCTCGGCCAGCGCCGGCCCCCACTTGCCGAAGGTCGGCGCGGTGACGACGTTGCTCGTCAGGCCCCGCAGCTCGTCGACGATGTCGAAGAGCCGATCGTCGGGTGGCACGTCGGCGAACGGCCATGCCTCGAGGTACGCCGCCCAGCTGCCCTGCGCCGGGTCGGGCGCCACCCAGCGTGTGACCACGGTGCGGTCTCCTGCGGCGGCGGCGAGTCGGCGTACGGGATCGAGGATGGCGGCGAACATCGGCGAGCCCCA
>JBDSPC010000374.1:0-7282 GCA_039914485.1 Nocardioides sp. | reverse complement strand
GCGCGTGGATCCTCCCACCCTGGTGGGGAGGCAATGCGCTCCCGGCCAGTGAAGCCCTTCGGCTCGAGCAAGTCAACAAACGTGTCAACACTGTTGACTTCCTGAATTGGTGACCCTACGGTGAGCGCATCGCACAGTGAGAGGGATCACAGATGGAGCGCAAGGCAGACGTGGTGTTCACCGGCGGCCGGTTGTTCACGGCCGACTGGGACGAGTCGAGATCGGCCGGACTCGCGGTCAGCGAGGGCCGGATCCTGGCCCTGGGCAGTGACCAGGAGATGACCGGGCTCGCCGGCCCGGACACGCAGGTCGTCGACCTTGCCGGTGGCTTGCTGCTGCCCGGCTTCCAGGACGCGCACGTCCACCCGGTGATGGCCGGCGTCGACATGCTGCGCTGCGAGCTGCACGAGTCCGGCGGCGCGGAGCATTGCCTCGAGCTGATCCGGACCTACGCAGCCGAGCACCCCGAGGTGGAGTGGATCGCAGGCGGTGGCTGGTCGATGGAGTTCTTCCCGGGCGGCACGCCCACCCGGCAGATGCTCGACGAGATCGTGTCGGACCGGCCGGTCATCCTCACCAACCGGGACGGGCACGGCGCCTGGGTCAACACGCTGGCCCTGGCCCGGGCCGGAGTTGATCCCACCACCCCCGACCCCGTTGACGGCCGGATCGAGCGGGAGGCCGACGGCACCCCCAGCGGCACACTGCACGAGGGGGCGGTCGAGCTCGTGATGCAGCACCTCCCCGCCGTCGGCTTCGACGAGCAGTACCAAGGCCTGCTGGCGGCACAGCAGCACCTCTTCGCCCACGGCATCACGAGCTGGCAGGACGCCGCGGTCGGCAGGATCCACGGGTGCGACGACGTCTACGACGTCTATGTCCGCGCCGCCGAGAACGGCGACCTGGTGGCGCGGGTCGTCGGCGCACTGTGGTGGGACCGCGCCCGCGGAGCCGACCAGATCCCCGAGATGATCAAGCTCCGAGCCGAGGGCACCGTGGGCCGCTTCCGCCCCATCTCGATCAAGATCATGCAGGACGGCGTCGCCGAGAACTTCACGGCGGCAATGACCGAGCAGTACCTCGACGGATGCGGGTGCCCCACGGACAACAGCGGGATCTCCTTCATCGAGCCGGTCGCCCTTCGGGAGTACGTCGAGCTGCTGGACGCCGAGGGCTTCCAGGTGCACTTCCATGCGCTGGGGGACCGGGCAGTCCGGGAGGCGCTGGACGCGGTCGCCGCCGCTCGGAGCGCCAACGGCCCGAACACCAACCGGCACCACCTGGCGCACCTGCAGGTCGTGCACCCGGACGACGTCCCGCGCTTCGCCGAGCTGGATGCGACGGCGAACATCCAGTCGTTGTGGGCGTGCCACGAGCCCCAGATGGACGAGCTCACGATCCCCTTCCTCGGCGACGAGCGAGCCGCGCTGCAATACCCGTTCGGGGATCTCGTCGCGGCTGGTGCGGCCATCGCTTCGGGCAGCGACTGGCCGGTGAGCAGCCCCGATCCGATCGCCGCCATCCACACTGCGGTCACCCGCACCGCGCCGGAGAACCCGGGCGCCGCGCCGTTCTTCGCTCAGAACAGCATCACCCTGGCCCAGGCGCTGACTGCCTACACGGCCGGCTCCGCCCGCATCAACCACCACGAGGACGTCACCGGTCACCTGCGCGTCGGGGCGCTCGCCGACCTCGTCGTCCTCGACCGGGACCCGTTCACGGGCCCCGCCGACGAGATCGCCAGCACCCGGGTCCGCCAGACCTGGGTCGGCGGCCAGGTCGTCTTCACGGCCACTCCTGCTGCAACAGCCTGACTGCCATGCCCACCCCCACGCCCGGAGGAAACATGTTCAACTCGCCCCGTCGACGGCTCCTGTTGGCTGCCGGTCTCGTCACCCTCGGTCTCGTCGGCGCCGCCTGCAGCGGCACCGCCAACGCGCCGGGGAACGGCGGCGACCCGGCGGCGTACGAGGTCACGACCGACACCCCGGATGCCAGCGGTGACGTCGATTCCTTCACCTGGGCGCTGTACGCCGAACCGTTCTCGCTCGACTACGCGTACGCGTTCGACTATCCGCCGAACACGGTGCTCGCCAACGTCTGCGAGAGCCTGCTGCGCTGGAACCCCGACCTCAGCTACAGCCCGGGCCTGGCCGAGAAGGTGGACCACCCGAACCCGACGTCGTGGGTCTACACGATCCGCGAGGGAGTCACCTTCCACGACGGGACGACCCTGACGGCCGGCGACGTCGTGGCCTCGCTGACGCGTCACCTCGAACCCCGCGTCGGCTCCTACTGGGCCAGCGCCTACCGCAACGTGAAGTCGATCGAGAAGACCGGCGACGACCAGGTCACCGTCACGCTGACCAGGCCCGATTCGCTCTTCAACCAGTACATGGCCGCGAGCCCGGGCACCATCGAGTCCGCCGCGACGCTCGCGGCCGCCGGTCCGGACTACGGCAACTCGACCGAGGGCGTGAACTGCACCGGTCCCTTCTCCCTGAAGTCCTGGGACAGCGGCAACGACATCACGCTCGAGCGCTACGCCGACTACTGGGACACCGAGCTCATGGCGTTGGCCGGCGAGGTGAGGTTCGTGTTCCTGCCCGACTCCAACACGCGGGTCAACGCGTGGGCCTCGGGCCAGGTCGATGGCGGGTGGCAGGTGCCGTCCAACGCCTTCGCCCAGCTCGAGGGCAGCGACACCGGTTCGCTCTACTACGGCGTCAACACCGCAGTGACGAGCGAGATCGTCAGCAACACCAAGGGCATCCTCGGGGACCCGCGGGTGCGCCAGGCGCTGTTGATGGCCATGGACCGAGAGGGCATCGTCAAGGCCGGCGAGCAGGGCGTTGCCGAGGTCGCCGAGTCGCTGGCCACTCGGTCCCAGTGGGGTGACGCGGACAGCGACGAGCTCGACGCCCTCGAGGCGGCCCTGCCGAAGTACCCGCACGACGTGGCGGCGGCGAAGGAGCTTGCGGCCGAGGCCGGCGTGGACGGGCAGGAGATCGTGCTCGCGACGTCTCCCGTGTTCTCCGCGTCCGACGTGGCGACGAACGCCGTCGCCCAGGCGGCCAAGGACATCGGGCTGACGCCGAAGATCGAGACGATCTCGCCGGAGAAGTACACCGCGCTCTTCTCGGACCCCGCGGCTCGCAAGGGCATCGACCTGTTCCTGACCATCTGGTACACCTCGATCACCGATCCGATGGACTTCTACGGCGTCCTGCAGACGGGTGAGTTCAGCAACTACGGCGGCTACTCCAACGCCGAGTTCGACAAGGCGATCGAGGCGGCCGGGGCGGCCGAGGTCGACGACCCGGAGCGGACCGCGCTGATCGGTGAGGCAGAGAAGATCGCCATGGAGGACCTGCCCTGGCTGCCGATGTACACCGCGCCGACGGCCGTGTGGCTGGGCGAGCGGATCACCGGCGTCGAGCCGTCGATCTCGTTCATGTACTACCCGTGGGCCGCGACCATCGGAGCCCGGTGATGGGTGGACCCACGACCGAGCTGCACCACCTGACGGCGAGCTCGGCGATCGAGCTGTTCCGCAGCCGCGAGCTGAGCCCGGTCGAGCTTCTCGATGCGGTCGTGGCCCGCACCGAGAAGGTCGAGGGCCGGGTCAACGCCGTCACGGGGCAGCTGCTGGACACTGCCTACGAGTCCGCTCGCGAGGCCGAGCGGCGCTACGCCGGCTCCGGGCCGGCACCTCGTCCGCTGGAGGGTGTGCCGCTGGCGCTCAAGGAGGAGCACCCGATCGCTGGCCACACCATCGAGGAGGGCTCCTTGATCGCCCAGGGCGAGATCGCGGAGGTGTCGCACCCCGTGGTCGAGCGGGTGCTGGCGGCCGGGGCCGTGGTGCACTCGCGGCTCACCACACCCGAGTTCTGCTGTGCCCCATTCACCAACAGCAAGCTATGGGGTGTCACCCGCAACCCGTGGAATCTCGAGCAGACCCCGGGTGGCTCATCGGGTGGCTCCGGTGCGGCCCTGGCGGCGGGGGAGACCATCCTCGCGACCGGGTCCGACATCGGCGGCTCGATCCGTATCCCCGCGTCCTTCTGCGGAGTGGTGGGCTTCAAGGCGCCCTTCGGCCGCGTGCCCGGGCTGCCGCCGTACAACTCCGACACCTACTGCGCGGACGGGCCGATGGGGCGCAGCGTCGCCGACGTGGCAATGCTGCAGAACGTGCTGGCCGGCCCGCACCCGCACGACCAGGCCTCCCTGCGCCCGGCCTACGTGCTGCCGACCGACCCGGCACCGGCGGCCGGCCTGAAGGTGGCCCTCTGCGTCACCCTGGGTGACTTCCCCGTGGACCCGGTCGTCGCGGCCAACACCCGCGCCGCGGCCGAGGCGCTGCGGTCGATGGGCGTGACGGTCGACGAGGTCACCCTGCCCTGGAGCCGCGAACGCATCGCCGAGATCTCCTGGGCGCACTTCGGCGAGATCATGGGAGCCGAGATCGGTGCCCTCGTCGAGGAGTACGGCGACCACCTCATGCCCTACACGCGCCGGTTCGCCGAACGGGCGCTCGCTGGTGGCGGGTTCGCCGCCGGGCTGGTGGGAGAGTCCGAGCTGTACCGGCCCCTGGGCGAGCTGCTCGAGGACTACGACGCCCTGCTCTGCCCGACCGTGCCGGCCCAGGGCATCGCCGCCGATGCGATCGGCGACGAGCTGCTCGACATCGACGGCACCCGGACGACCTTCATGGACGCGATGCTCACTCTGCCCTTCAACGTGATCGGCCGGGTGCCCGTCCTCGCGGTCCCGTCCGGGCTCGCGCCCAACGGTGTGCCCACCGGCGTCCAGCTGGTCGGTCGCACCTACGACGACGCCACGGTGTTCCGCCTCGGCGCAGCACTCGAATCCGCACTGGCGTTGTGGACGCAGCCCGACTGGTGGCCGGCCCTGTGAACGCGCGGCTTCGCTACGTCGCCGGCAAGGTCGTCGCGCTGCTCGGGACCCTGCTGGTCACGTCGTTCCTCGTCTTCAGCTCCCTGCACCTGGCGCCCGGCGATCCGATCAACTTCCTGGTCCAGGGGCGGAGCCCGTCACCCGAGGAGATCGCCGCGATCAAGGCTCAGTACGGCCTCGACGACCCCTTCCTCGTGCAGTACTTCCATTGGCTCGGCGGTGTGCTCCAGGGCGACTTCGGCCGCTCGTTCCAGTACCGCGTCGACGTCAACACCCTGCTCGGGTCACGGCTCCCCACCACGCTCGCACTGGTCGGGCTGTCCGCCGCGCTGATCACGGTGCTCGGCCTGGCCGCCGGCATCACCGGAGCGCTCACGGCCGGCCGCGCTGCCGACAGGGCGCTGCTGGTCCTGGTCACGGTGTTGGCCGCCGTACCCTCCTTCGTCGCCGCGATCCTGCTCATCTCCGTTTTCTCCGTGCGGCTGGGCTGGTTCCCGACGTTCGGCTCCGGCTCCGGATTCGTCGACGACCTCTACCACCTGACGCTGCCGGCGGTCGCGCTGTCGCTGACGTTCGTCGCGCTCGTCGCGCGCATCACCCGGGAGGCGATGGTCGACGAGCTCGGTCGCGAGCACGTCGAGGTCGCGCTCAGTCGCGGCCTCTCCCGCCGGACGGTCGTACGGCGACATGTGCTGCGCAACGCGCTGGGCCCGATCAGCACGATCACCGGCCTGCTGGTCGCCGGACTGCTGGTCAGCTCCGCCGTCGTCGAGTCCGCCTTCGGACTCAGCGGGCTGGGCTCCTTGCTCGTGCAGTCCGTGGACAAGGGCGACTTCCCGGTCGTGCAGGCGGTCGTGCTGATCGTGGTCTCGACGTTCGTGGTCGCGAACCTTGTCGTCGACCTGCTCCAGCCGCTGATCGACCCCCGCACCATCGCCGGAACGGCAGCGCGATGAGTGTCCTGACGATCGGCGGGACGACCCGCTTCGCGAGGCTCCGCGGCTTCGGCGGCAACTGGCTCCTGATCGCCTGCGGCCTGGTCCTGCTCGCCTATGTGGCGTGTGCGCTGCTGGCGCCGGCGCTGACGAAGTTCGACCCGAGCGCGCTCGACCTCGGCAACGCCCTGGCTCCCGCGGGTGGTGACCACCTGCTCGGCACCGACCAGTCCGGGCGCGACACCTTCTCGCGCCTGGTCCACGGCGCCCGCACCAGCCTGATCGGCCCGCTCGCCGTGGTCTGCGTCTCCACCTTCCTCGGTGTCCTCCTCGGACTCGTGGCCGGCTGGCGTGGCGGGTGGGTGGATGCGGCCCTGAGCCGGGTCTTCGACATCCTCTTCGCGTTCCCGGGCCTGCTGCTGGCGATCATCGCGGTGTCGCTGTTCGGCAAGGGACTGATGGCGCCGGTGCTGGCAATGGCGATCGCCTACACGCCCTTCATCGCCCGCCAGGTCCGCGGCAACGTGGTCGCGGTCAAGAGCCGTCCGTTCGTCGCGGCCTACCTCGTGCAGGGCTTCGGCCCGGTGCACGTGGCCGTGAGGACCGTCGTGCCGACCATCGCGCCGAGCGTGCTCGCGCAGTCGTCGGTGATGTTCGGCTACGCCCTGCTCGACCTGGCGGCCCTGTCCTTCCTCGGCCTCGGCGTGCAGCCTCCGACAGCCGACTGGGGCGCGATGATCAACGAGAGCAGGGGCGCGGTGCTGATGGGCCAGCCACTCACCGCGGTGCTGCCGTCGATCGCCGTCATCCTCGCGGTGGTCGCCTTCAACGTCGTCGGCGAAGAGCTCGGTGACCGGATCGCCCGGAGAGACTCATGACCTCGACCCTGCTCGACATTCAGGGCCTGTCGGTGCGCCTTCCGCACCTGGCGAAGCGGCCACTGCTCGACGAGATCAGCCTGCGCGTGGAGCGCGGCGAGGCCGTCGGGCTGGTCGGGGAGTCGGGCTCGGGCAAGTCGGTGACCGCCCGCGCCGTACAAGGACTGATGCCTGCCATGGCGGAGACCGACGGTCGTGTGCTCGTCGACGGCGTCGACGTGCTGACGGCGGGACGTGACGTGGTCCGGTCGCTGCGGACCACGAAGGTCTCGATGGTGTTCCAGGACCCGCGAGCGGGCATCAACCCGCTGCGCCGGATCGGCGACTTCCTGACCGAGCAGGCTCGCCTGTGCCGGGGCGTGAGCCGCGGAGACGCCACGGCCCAAGCGCTCGAGCTGCTCGCCGCGGTCGGGCTGCCCGACCCCGGGAGGCACCTGCAGCAGCACCCCCATGAGCTGTCCGGCGGCATGCTGCAGCGCGTGATGATCGCCAGCGCCCTGATGAGCAAGCCGGAGCTGCTGCTCTGCGACGAGCCCACCACCGCGCTCGACG
>JBDSPC010000367.1:0-18018 GCA_039914485.1 Nocardioides sp. | reverse complement strand
TGACCTTCTCGTGGTCCCTGGACCACCTCGGCGAGACGCTCGAGGAGCTGGTGAGCACCAACCAGGCACCGGTCTACGTCGTGCACTTCACCCAGGCGGCCGCGGTGGAGCACGCCACTGCCCTGCTCAACGCGAAGGGCACCTTCAAGGTGGACAAGGAGGCGCTGGCCGAGCGCATCGGCGGGTTCCGCTTCGGCGCCGGCTTCGGCAAGACGCTCTCCAAGATGGTGCGCAACGGCATCGGCGTGCACCACGCCGGCATGCTGCCGAAGTACCGCCGCCTCGTGGAGCAGCTCGCACAGTCGGGACTGCTGACCGTCATCTGCGGCACCGACACCCTGGGAGTCGGCATCAACGTGCCGATCCGCACGGTGCTCTTCACCGGACTCGCGAAGTTCGACGGCAACCGGCAACGGGTGCTGCGCACACGCGAGTTCCTCCAGATCGCCGGCCGGGCCGGACGGGCCGGCTTCGACACCGCGGGGTACGTCGTCGTACAGGCGCCCGAGCACGTCATCGACAACGAGCGGGCCAAGGCCAAGGCCGAGGCGAAGAACGCCGCTCCCGGCGCCAACGCGAAGCGCAAGTCCAAGGCGCAGCTCAAGAAGCCGCCCGAGGGCACCGTCGTGTGGACCGAGCAGACCTACGACAAGCTCGTCGCCGGCGTGCCCGAGCAGCTCGTGTCGCGGATGAAGGTCGACAACGCGATGCTGATCAACGTGCTCACGCGTGAGGAGGACGCCTTCGCGGTGATGCGGCGACTGCTCAACGACAACCACGAGGACCGGCGCAGCCAGCTGCGGTTGTCACGCCGCGCCCTGCGGCTCGCACGGAGCCTGCTGCGCACTGAGGTCTTCACCCGGCTCGACGAGCTCGACGAGTTCGGACGGCGCTACGTGCTGACCGTCGACCTGCCGGCGGACTTCGCGCTCAACCAGCCGCTGGCGCACTTCGCGCTGGCTGCCCTCGACGTCCTCGACCCGGAGTCGGAGACCTACACGCTCGACATCGTGACCGTGATCGAGTCCGTGCTCGAGGCGCCGCGCCAGATCCTGATGGCCCAGCAGTTCGCGGCCCGCGGCGAGGCCGTGCAGGAGATGAAGGCCGACGGCATCGAGTACGAGGAGCGGATGGCGCTGCTCGACGCGATCACCTGGCCGCAGCCGTTGTCCGAGCTGCTGGAAGGGCTGTACGAGACCTACCGCCAGCGCCACCCGTGGCTGCGCGAGGACGCCCTGTCGCCGAAGACGGTCGTGCGGATGATGTGGGAACAGGGCATGAGCTTCACCGACTTCGTCGGCCGCTACCAGCTCGCGAGGTCCGAGGGACTGGTCCTGCGCTACCTCACCGACGCCTACCGGACCCTGCGCCAGACCGTGCCCGAGGCGCACCGCACCCCCGAGCTCGACGACCTGGTCGAGTGGTTGGGGGAGACGATCCGCCAGACCGACTCGTCGCTGCTCGACGAGTGGGAGGCGCTGAGCGACCCCGAGCACGTGCCCGGACGGGTTGCGCACCACGAACCGCCACCGCCGCCGCGTCCGATCAGCAAGCAGGGCCGCACCTTCGAGGTGATGGTCCGCAACGCGATGTGGGCGCGTGTCGACCTGGTCTCGCGGGACGACCTCGACGGCCTGATGCGCCTGGAGCGGGCAGCGGCCGAGCGCACCGATCCGGCCCGCACCGTCGGGATGGGCAGGTCCGTGTGGGACGCGGCCATCGAGGACTACTACGCCGAGTACGACACGGTCCTCATCGATGGCGACGCACGGGGACCCTCGCTGCTGGTGCTCGGTCCCGAACGGACGGGTGAGCCGGTCGGCGTCGAGGAGGGTACGACCGCGCGCGTGCGCGACGTACGCCAGACCATCCACGACCCCGAAGGCCACCACGACTGGGTGATCGACGCGCTCATCGACTGCGACGCGTCCGACGAGGCCGGCGAGCTCGTGCTGCCGACCGTCAGCATGCACCGGCTGTAGGGACCGCGGCTCAGCCGCCGCCGATCGTCTCGATGATCCGAGCCAGCACGTCCTCGACCGGCTGCGAGACGTCGAGGACCGCACCGCGCTCGTCGGACCCGAGCGGCTCGAGGGTGTCGAACTGCGACTGCAGCAGCGACGCCGGCATGAAGTGCTCGCGGGCCTCCATCCGCGCGCGCAACACCGGGAACGGTGCGGCCAGGTGCACGAAGAACACCGACTCCGTCGGCAGGCTGCCTCGCAGCAGGTCGCGGTAGCTGCGTTTGAGGGCCGAGCAGGTGAGGACGCTCGACAGGCCCTCGTCATGGTGGAAGGCCAGCAGCTGTGCGAGCAGCTCCAGCCACGGCCGCCGGTCGTCGTCGTCGAGCGGAGTGCCCGCAGACATCTTGGCGATGTTGCCGGGCGGATGGAGGCTGTCGCCCTCGATGAACTGAGCGCCGTAGCGCTCGGCGAGCTCGGTCGCGACCGTCGTCTTGCCGGTGCCGGAGACGCCCATCACGATGAGATGGCGCGGCCGTGCCCCCGTGTCGGGACGCTTCTGGTGGGGTGGCACGCGACTAGTCTGCTGAGCGTGCCGACCGCTCATGCCACCGTCCTCGCCGAGGTCGGCCCCAGCATCGTGCGGGGCGACCTGGCCGAGGGGGCCGTCATCACCCTCGACTGGATCGGTGAGACCTACGGGGTCTCGCGGACCGTGGCCCGCGAGGTGGTGCAGGTGCTGGTGTCGATGGGGCTGGTCGACAGTCGTCGCCGTACGGGCATCAAGATCTTGCCGCGCGAGCGGTGGGACGACTACGACCCGGCGATCATCCGCTGGCGACTCGACGGCCAGCACCGGCTCCGGCACCTCCACGAGCTCGCGGAGCTGCGCGCGGCCATCGAGCCGGCGTCGGCGGCGCTGGCCGCCACCCACGCCGACGCCGACCAGCGCGCCGAGATCGTCCGGATCGCCGAGCAGATGGAGGCGTCGGGTGCGGCCGGCGACCTGCAGACCTTCCTCGAGCAGGACATCGCGTTCCACCGACTGCTCCTGCGGGCGTCGGGCAACGTCATGTTCTCCGGCCTGGCCGACGTGGTCGAGGGCGTGCTCCGTGGCCGCACCGATCACGACCTGATGCCGTCGGAGCCCAAGCGAGAGGCCCGACGGCTCCACCAGGTGGTCGCCGATGCAGTGGCGGGGGGAGAGGCCGAGGTCGCGCGCTATGCGATGACCGCGATCTGTGCCGAGGTCGTGTCCGACCTCGGCCACCAGCACTGACGTCACAGCAGTCCTGCCACCGGCCACAGGATCGCCGCCAGCGCGAAGGCACTCACTCCGAGCGTGGTCTCCATGACCGTCCAGGTCTTCAACGTGGTCTTCTCGTCCATCCCGAAGAAGCGGCTCACCAGCCAGAAGCCCGAGTCGTTGACGTGTGAGAGCACCGTGGAGCCAGCGGCGATGGCCACGACCAGCAGGGTGAGGTGGACATTGTCGAGCCCGGCAGCCTGGGTGGCGATGAGGCCGGCAGTCGTCGTCAGGGCCACCGTGGCCGAGCCCTGCGCGACGCGCAGCGCGGTCGCGATGAGGAACGCCTGGAGCAGTAGGGGCAGTCCGAGTCCGGACAGCGACGAGGTCAACGCATCACCGATGCCACTGGTGCGAAGAACTCCGCCGAACATGCCGCCGGCGCCGGTGATCAGGATGATCGAGCAGATGGGGCCGAGCGCCTTGTCGAGCACATCCATGGTGTCCGACAGGGTCCCGTTGCGTCGACCGAGGACCGCGATGGCGACCAAGAGGCTGATCAGCAGGGCGACGGGGGTGTTGCCCAGCAGCTGGAGGATCTCGACCCACAGCTGGCCCTCGGCGATGGCGCCGTTGGTGACCAGCGTGGTCAGCACCGTGTTGAAGGAGATCAGGATCAGCGGCACCAGCAGCAGCCCCAGCACGGTTGCGAAGGCCGGCGGAGTCGCCGCCGGGCGCCCGGTGGCGTCCTCGCCGCCGTTGACCTCTCCGAACAGCAGGTCCGGGACGGGTACGTCGAAGCGCGCGCCGAGGAACCTGGAGACGAGGTAGACACCGACGTACCAGGAGATGACTGCGACCGGGACACCGATCAGCAGGATGACGCCGATGTCGGCGCCCAGCGCCGTACCCGCCGCGACCGGTCCGGGGTGGGGCGGGACGATCGCGTGCATGGCAGCGAAGGCACCCGCGGCCGGCAGGGCGTAGTAGAGGACCGATCCGCCGAAGCGTCGGGCCACGGTCAAGATGATCGGCAAGAAGACCACGAGGCCGGCATCGAAGAAGATCGGGAAGCCGAAGATCAGCGCGGCGACACCCAGCGCGAACGGTGCGCGGGCCTCGCCGAAGCGGTTGATCAGGCTGTCGGCCAGCACCTGTGCACCGCCTGTCACCTCCAGGAGTCGGCCCAACATCACCCCGAAGCCGACGAGCAGCGCCACGGAGCCCAAGGTGGTGCCGAAGCCGGCGAGAAGTGCCGCCGGGACCTGGGCCACCGGGATCCCCGCCGCAAGGGCGGTCAGCAGGCTGACCAGCACGAGCGCGATGAACGCGTGTAGTCGCACCTTCATGACGAGGAGGAGCAGCAGGCCAACGGCGGCTGCGGCGATGAGCAGGAGAACCGGCGTGCTGTACGCCGGTGCGAGGTTTTCCATCAGATGGCTCCGAAGTGAGGACGGTCACAGGGTCCCGAGCATGATGACTGAAAGGTAGTACCATTGCAAGATCGCTCTGCACAGGTTTGTGCACAGCCGGGGACATCCCTGTGCACTCAACCGGGGGGTCGTGCACAGATTTGGGTACGGGGGTGTGGGACTGGCCCCACCTGTTGTGGCTGCAGGGGCCGGGTCCTAGGCTCGCCCGGAACCTGAGTGGGAAGTGTCGCCGTGTCGACAAAGTTCGCGGCCTCGGGCGTGGTGCAATCGGATCAGTCGAACTAGGAGCGCTCTCGATGAACAATGGTGGTTTCAGCCCGTTTCCGGGACAGTCCGGCAGCACCGCGGCCGAGATGCCACCACTCGTGAGTCCGCCCCGGCACAGCGTTCCTGCTGTGGCCGGGTCCAACGAGCCCCTTCCCTTCATCCGACCCGAGGAGCCCATCGTGGAGGCCACGACCCAGGCGGCCGCCGTCCAGCCCGCGGAGCGAGTCCTTGGACCCACGGGCCGGCCGATGCCCGACTTCCCCGAGCCCCGACCCGTCGGGGCCCGCACCCGGGCCCGCGTGGTCGCGATGTGCAACCAGAAGGGTGGGGTCGGCAAGACCACGACCACCATCAACCTCGGCGCGTCGCTGGCCGAGTACGGCCGCAAGGTGCTGCTCGTCGACTTCGACCCGCAGGGCTCGCTCTCGGTCGGACTGGGGCTGAACCCCCACGAGATGGAGCTGAGCATCTACAACCTGCTCATGCAGCGTGACGTCGCGCTCGAGGAGGTCGTGGTCCCGACCGGCGTGCCCGGCATGGACCTGCTGCCCTCCAACATCGACCTGTCCGCTGCCGAGGTGCAGCTGGTGCACGAGGTCGCCCGCGAGCAGACCCTGCAGCGCGTCCTGGCACCGGCGCTGGAGAACTACGACATCATCCTGATCGACTGCCAGCCCTCGCTCGGCCTGCTGACGGTCAACGCCCTGACGGCGTCCGACGGTGTGATCGTGCCGCTGGAGTGCGAATACTTCGCGCTGCGTGGGGTCGCCCTGCTCAAGTCGACGATCGACAAGGTCCGAGAACGACTCAATCCCAAGCTCGAGGTCGACGGCATCCTCGGCACCATGTTCGACGGCCGCACCCTGCACAGCCGAGAGGTCATGGAGCGGCTCGTCCAGGCGTGGGGCGACAAGGTCTTCCACACGGTGATCCGCCGGACGGTCAAGTTCTCCGACGCGACCGTGGCGGGCGAGCCGATCACGTCCTACGCCTCCACCTCGACCGGTGCCAGTCACTACCGCGAGCTCGCCCGGGAGGTGCTCACCCGATGGCCCGCAGAGTGAGCATGCCGGCCGCCGACGACCTGTTCCGCCCCACCGTCGACGGCGCCGAGACCGCCGCGCGCCCGGTGCGTGCGGTCGCCGACCAGCCGGAGCCCGAGGTCGACAACGGTCCGAAGAAGCCGAGTGGCCGGGTCCGTCACGACGAGAAGATGACCGTCTACGTCACCTCCGACGAGCTGCTCGACATCGAGCACACGCGCCTCATGCTGCGGCGCGCCAACGGACTGGCCGTCGACCGGGGCCGGCTCGTGCGCGAAGCGATCGCGCTGGTGCTGGCCGACTTCGAGGCCAACGGGGACGACAGCGCCCTGGTCCGGCGGCTGACCGAGGAGTGAGCGCCCGACACACCGGCGCGACTCTCGCACCCGAGAACCCCGCGGACGGCGAGACTCCGGCCTTCGCCGTACGCCTCGACAACTTCGAGGGCCCCTTCGACCTGCTGCTCAGCCTGATCTCCAAGCACAAGCTCGACATCACCGAGGTCGCGCTGTCGCAGGTCACCGACGAGTTCATCGCCCACATCAAGGTCGACGGCTTGGCGTGGGACCTCGAGCAGACGACGTCCTTCCTGCTGGTCGCCTCCACCCTGCTCGACCTCAAGGCTGCCCGGTTGCTGCCCCAGGGTGACGTCGAGGACGAGGACGACCTTGCGCTGCTCGAGGCACGCGACCTGCTGTTCGCCCGGCTGATGCAGTACCGCGCCTACAAGCTCGTCGCCGGCGTGCTCGAGGTGAAGCTGGCTGCCGAGGCGACCCGACACCCGCGTCAGGTCGGGCTCGAGGAGCGCTTCGCGACCCTCCTGCCCGAAGTGTTGATCGGGATCGGGCTCGAGCAGTTCGCCCAGCTCGCGGCCAAGGCGATGGAGCCCAAGCCCGTGCTCGAGATCTCGATGCAGCACATCCATGCGGCGAAGGTCAGCGTCCGCGAGCAGGCCGTGATCGTGATGGACCGGCTGCGGCACGCGGGCACCGCCACCTTCCGCGCCCTGTGTGGCGACTCCCCGGACCGCCTGACGACCGTGGCACGCTTCCTCTCGCTGCTCGAGCTGTTCCGCGAGGGCGTCGTCGCCTTCGACCAGGTCACGCCGCTGGGCGAGCTCACGGTCAGGTGGACCGGAGACGACGACGCGGAGGTCGAGATCACCGACGAGTTCGACGGCGCGCCCCCCGAGGCAGAATCCTCCCCAGAGGAACAGGCTGTCGAAGATCAGCAGAGCCAGGAGTACGACGATGAGTGAGACACCCGGCGAGACCGCCACCGAGCCAGAGGTGGACGTGGAGACGCTGGCCGTCGAGGTCGCCGATCTGCGCCCGGCGCTGGAGGCGATCTTGATGGTCGCCGACCAGGCCCTCGACAAGGTGCAGCTGGCCTCCGTCGTCGGCCATCCCGTCGAGGCCGTCGACGAGGCGCTGCGGTCGCTCGCTGCGGACTACACCGAGCAGGGCCGCGGCTTCGAGCTGCGCAGCGTCGCCGGTGGCTGGCGCTACTACACCCGCGACGAGTTCGCCGGGGTCGTCGAGAGCTTCGTGCTGGAAGGCCAGCACGCCCGCCTCACCCAGGCGGCGCTCGAGACGCTGGCGGTGGTCGCCTACAAGCAGCCGGTGTCCCGTGCACGCGTCTCGGCGGTCCGCGGCGTCAGCGTCGACGGTGTGATGCGCACGCTCCTCACCCGCGGACTCGTCGAGGAGGCCGGTCAGGACGCCGAGACCGGTGCCAACCTCTACCGGACCACGACCTACTTCCTCGACCGCATCGGGATCACCTCGCTCGAGGAACTGCCCGAGCTGGCGCCGTACCTCCCCGACATGGAGGACCTCGAGGACGAGCTCACCCAGATGGCAGCACCCCCGCCGGAGCCTGTCGTCGAGCCCGACGAGCCGGTTGCGCCGCCTGTTGTGCACCATGCCCCGCACAGCGGTGAGGGCACCGAACCAGACGGCGGGACCGAGATCGCATGAAGCCCCACGACCAACCTGACAACGACCAGCCGGTGTCCCAACGCCCCGACGTCGACGAGGACGGGCTGATCCGGCTGCAGAAGCTGCTGGCCCAGTCCGGCGTCGCGAGCCGACGCAAGTGCGAGGAACTCATGCTGGAGGGCCACGTCGAGGTGAACGGCGAGATCGTCAGCCGGCTCGGCACGAAGGTCGACCCCGTCACCGCCGTGATCCGGGTCGACGGCAAGCGGTTGCCGCCGATCAGTGCGTCGGTCTACCTAGTGCTCAACAAGCCGCGCGGCATCGTCTCCACGATGAGCGACCCCGAGGGACGACGCAGCCTGGGGGACCTGGTGGCCGACCGTCCCGAGCGGCTCTTCCACGTCGGGCGGCTCGACACCGACACCTCCGGCCTGATCATCCTGACCAACGACGGAGATTTCGCCCAACGGCTCGCGCACCCGTCGTTCGAGATCGAGAAGACCTACGTCGCCGAGGTCGAGGGCCAGCTCCACAAGGGGATCGTCAAGCAGCTGCTGGCCGGCGTGACCCTGGACGACGGGCCGGTGGCGGTCGCCCGCGTCCGCGTGGTCGAGGGCAGCCACGGACGGACCTCACGCGATCGCACCATCATCGAGCTGGTGATCCACGAGGGCCGCAACCGGATCGTGCGCCGACTCCTCGAGCACGTCGGGCACCCGGTCACCATGCTCACGCGCACCCAGATCGGGCCGGTCTCGCTCGGCAAGCTGGGCGTGGGGGAGATGCGCGAGCTCTCGCTGACCGAGCTCGGCGAGCTGATGGACACCGCGGAGCTCTGACCCGGGCGTACCGTGGGCGGCATGTCGATCCCGGCTTCGCTCACGGCCTACGTCGTCGCCCTTCACGTCTACGACGTGTCGTACGCCGCGGGGCCGGGCAGCCACGTCGGGATGCCGTCGACGACGCTGACGTTCGTGCTGCCCCTCGATGAGCCGCTCGACGTGTCGTGGGCGGGTGATCCATCGTCGCGGGGCGCCAGCTGGGCCTCGGTCTCCGGCGTCCACGCACGTCCGGCCCTCATCCACCACACCGGCAGCCTGCGGGGCATCCAGCTGGCGCTGACGACGGCCGGTGCGCGGGTCCTGTTCGGGGTGCCTGCCTCGCAGCTCGCGGGCGGCCTGCTCGATCTCGCCGATGTGGATCCGGCGATGGCCGACCTGCCCTCACGGCTGGCCGATGCTCGTTCGGATGACCCGGTCGATGTCGTCTGGCGGACATTGACCAGGGCCCTGTCGCGACACGATGCGCTCGGCCCGCGGGCGGAGGTCGGTCGAGCGCTGTCCCTGCTGACGCGGGGCTCCACCGTCTCCGCGGTCGCCGACGAGGTGGGCTACAGCCGGCGCCGGCTCAGCACGCTGGTGCGCGACGAGGTCGGGGTGACGCCCCAGGAGCTGCGCCGGCTCGGCCGGTTCGAGCGGAGCCACGCGATCCTTCGACGGCGCGCAGGGGGTGGCCGGCTCTCCATCTCCGAGGTCGCGGCGTCCTGTGGCTACGCCGACCACGCGCACCTGACCCGCGAGTGGGGCCGGCTCGCGGGCTGCAGCCCCACCACCTGGCTGGCCACGGAGTTCCCGAACGTTCAAGCCATCGGGGCCTGACCCGCGCCATCGTGGAACCACCGACACCAGGAGGACCCATGACCGAGGCAAGGAACGTCAAGCTCTGGCACACCCTGAACGTGCGCGACGCGGACAACATGATCACGTGGCTGCTGGCCATCGGGTTCACCGAGCACGCGACCTACCGCGACGAGGCAGACGCGAGCATCGTGCACCACGCGGAATGGCTGTGGCCGGACGGCGGCGGGATCATGTTCGGCACGCAGCGCGACGACAGCCCGATCAACAGCGCCGGGCCCGCTGCGGCGTACCTCGTCACCGAGGACCCGGACGCCGTCTTCGACCGTTCCGTGGCCGCCGGGGCAACCGTCGTCCGGGCGATGGTTAGCCAGGACTACGGCGGGCGAGGTGGCACCGTGCAGGACCCCGAGGGGAACCTCTGGTCCTTCGGGAACTACCAGCCGTCCTGACTCGCCCGCGATGGACTTCCACTCGTGCGGGTGAAAGTCCACCGGCGCCTGAGCGTCGGATCGACGTGGGGCTGCTGCATTTCCACTCGTGCGAGTGGAATTTCAGGGGGAGCGGGCTGGCAGCCGGCTGAGCACTAGGGTCGCCGGGTGGCGTCCGAGTCGAACGGTCGAGTGATCCTGCTCAACGGTGCGTCCAGCTCTGGCAAGAGCAGCATCGGCGATGCACTTCTGGAGTGCCTGCCCGACCCGTGGTTCCTCGTGCCGGTGGACGCCTTCGGTGCGATGCGCTCCGAGACACGAACCCAGCACCTCGACGACGTCGAGCTGGCTGAGGTCCTGAAGCGAACCCGTCTCGGCTACCACCGGGCCGTCGCTGGGCTGGCGGCCGCGGGGAACGACGTGATCATGGACTACCCGCTCAGCGAGCGGTGGCGTCTCGATGACCTGGTGACAGTGCTGGATGGGTACGACGTGACACTCGTCGAGGTCCGCTGCTCTCCCGAAGAGCTCGCGCACCGGGAGCACGAACGTGGTGACCGACCGGTGGGCCTGGCCCAGTCGCAGACGGCTGTCTACGAGCACGGTGACTTCGACATCGTCGTCGACACGACGCGAGCCGCCCCTGCCGCGTGCGCGGCGCACATCGCGGAGACCATGGACACGCTCGCGGAGTCCAAGGCCTTCGATCGGTTGCGCCGGCACGGGTGAGCACTGCTCAACCAGCGGCGGGTGGGGGAAGGAGCACTGACCCGCCACTAGGGTTGCGCCCGTGGCAACCAGGGCAATCAGGGGAGCGACCCAACTCGACACGGACACCCGTGAGCACATGCTCGACCGGGTGGCCGAGATGGTGACCGAGCTGATGACGGTCAACGACCTCACGGTCGACGACTTCATCTCCGTCATCTTCACCGCAACCAGCGACCTGGTCAGCGAGTTCCCCGCCTATGCGGCGCGCCGGCTCGGCTTCGGCGACGTGCCGCTGATCTGCGCCCGCGAGCTCGAGATCGAGGGCTCCATGCCGCGCTGCGTGCGGATGATGGCGCACGTCGAGACCGACCTGCCACGCGCCGACATCACTCATGTCTACCTCCACGGCGCCGCCAACCTGCGTCGCGACCTGACCAAGACCCGCGACGTCCATGACGACGACTGACTCACCGTTGGGCCTGGTCGAGATCGTCGGCACCGGCCTGGTCGGTACGTCGATCGCGCTGGCGTGCCGCCGCGCGGGCATCGACGTCGTGCTGACCGACCTGTCCACCGAGCACGTGCGCACTGCCAGTGGTCTCGGCGCCGGTCGTCCGACGGCCAAGTCCGACCGTCCTGCGCTGGTCGTGGTCGCCGTACCCCCGGATCATCTGGCGGATGCGATCGCGGCCGCCCTGACGGACAGTGACGCACTGGTCACCGATGTTGGCAGCATCAAGAGCCGGCCGCTGCACGAGGTGGCGCAACGCGTGGACGCGGCCCAGCTGAGCCGCTACGTCGGATTGCACCCGATGGCCGGCAGCGAACGCTCCGGCCCGCTCGCCGCCAGTGCCGCCCTCTTCGACGGCCGTCCGTGGGCGATCACCCCGCACGCGACGTCCACACCAGAGGCAACCAGAGCCGTCGCCGAGCTGGTCGCGATCTGCGGAGCCGTGCCCACGACGCTGTCCCCGGAGGAGCACGACCTCGCCGTCGCCCGTACCTCGCACCTTCCGCACCTCGCGGCCGTGCTGGTCGCCGGACGTCTTGCCGGCGCACCGGCCGAGCACCTCGCACTGTCCGGCCAGGGCGTGCGCGACGTCACCCGGATCGCGGCCAGCGACCCGGCCCTGTGGCAGCAGATCCTCGGGGCCAACGCCGACGCCGTCGGCGACCTGCTGGGGGAGCTGCGCGACCAGCTCGACGACCTGATCGCCGCCGTGCGCGACGACGAGCGCGAGGCGCTGCACCGCATCCTCAGCGCCGGTGTCAGCGGCACGCAGGCCATCCCCGGCAAGCACGGTGGCCCGGTCCGGCCGATGCGCTCGGTGTTCGTGTCGGTGCCCGACCACCCGGGCGAGCTGGCGCGGCTCTTCGGCGATGCCGGGGAGATCGGCGTCAACATCGAGGACGTGCACATCGACCACGATCCGGGGCGGCCCGTCGGCCTCACCGAGCTGGTCGTGGAGGCCGGTCGAGCCGAGTTCCTGCTGGGTGCTCTGGAATCTCGCGGTTGGTCGACTCACCGGTAGGCTCACCTCCCGTGAGTTCTCTTGTCGTTGCCATCGATGGACCCTCTGGCTCCGGCAAGTCCAGCACCTCCCGCGGCGTTGCCGCCAAGCTCGGGCTGCGCTACCTCGACACCGGAGCCATGTTCCGCGCCGTCACCTGGTGGATGCTGAGCCACGACGTCGACCTGACCGACCCCGACGCGATTGCCGCGCGAGCCACCGAGCCAGACATCGAGTCCGGCACCGACCCGCTCGCCCCCACGATCCTGGTCGACGGTGAGGACGCGTCGACCGCGATCCGCAGCGACGAGGTCAACGCCGCCGTCAGCCCGGTCAGCGCCGTACCCGCCGTCCGATCGCGCCTGCTGGAGCTCCAGCGGGCCATCATCGGCGACGGCGGCATCGTCGTCGAAGGCCGCGACATCGGCTCCGTCGTCGCACCCGACGCCGCGGTGAAGCTCTACCTCAGCGCCGACCCCGAGGCCCGTGCCGTCCGCCGGGCCGCCGAGGCCGGCGGCGACGTCGCTGCCACGCAGGAGTCCCTCCTGGCCCGCGACCGCATCGACTCCGGCCGCGTCACGGCGCCGTTGACGATGGCCGACGGCGCTGTTCACATCGACACCACGCCGTACACCCTGGACGAGGTCATCTCCCAGGTCGTCGCGCTCGTGGAGGCGGTGTCGGGGGACGGCGAGTGAACGACCTCCCGCTCCCCAGCGCCCGCCACCCGCGCACGGCCATGCTGCGCGTCCTGCGCCCGGTCGTCGGCGCCGGCATCCGCGCCCACTGGGACCTCCGTGTCCACGGAGCTGACGACGTCCCGGCGTCCGGCCCGGTGATCTTCGCGTCCAACCATGCCGGCTGGCTCGACGGCCCGCTGCTGGCGATCATCTCGACGCGTCCGGTGCATGCGCTGACCAAGCAGGAGATGTTCGAAGGAAAGCTCGGTCCCTTCCTCACCGGCGCCGGCCAGATCCCGCTCAACCGCTTCGGGGCCGACCCCAGCGCCATCAAGTCGTGCCTGCGCGTGCTGCAGGACGGTGGCGCCATCGGCATCTTCCCGGAAGGCACGCGCGGCTCGGGGGACTACGAGGTCTTCCACCACGGCGTCAGCTATCTGGCCCTGGTCTCCGGAGCACCGGTGGTGCCCGTCAACCAGATCGGCACCCGCCTGCCCGGCGGCCGCAGCGGCTCGTTGCCGCCCCGAGGCAGCCGGATCGACATGGCGTACGGCGAGGCGTGGCGCACGGCACGCGTCCCGTGGCCGCGCACCCGGGAACAGACACTGGCCACCTCGACGTTGCTCTGGGAGCACCTCCGCGAGCAGCAGGCTCGCGCGCTCGCCCTCACCGGGCGGGCCCTCCCCGGGCCGTTGCCGGCCGGGGACGGCGAGATCGAACCCGACACCGGGTTCGGCACGCACACAGACAACGTGGCCGACCAGCCACATCAGCAGGCCGACACACCGGCCGACCAGCAGGGAGCATCATGACCGAGTTCGACCAGTACGACGACGAGCCCACCGGCCCCACCCCGGTGTTGGCCGTCGTGGGCCGCCCCAATGTCGGGAAGTCGACGCTGGTCAACCGGATCATCGGCCGCCGCGAGGCGGTCGTGGAGGACAAGCCCGGCGTCACCCGCGACCGGGTGTCCTACGACGCCAACTGGAACGGCCGCTCCTTCACCGTGGTCGACACCGGCGGCTGGGACCCGGACGCCGAGGGACTCTTCGAGCGGATCGCGCTGCAGGCCGAGGTCGCCGTCAGTCTCGCCGATGCCGTGCTGTTCGTGGTCGACGCGACCGTCGGCATCACCGACTCCGACGAGGCCGTCGTCAAGATCCTGCGCAAGTCGGGCAAGCCCGTCGTGCTCGCGGCCAACAAGGTCGACGACCTGCGCACCGAGGCCGAGGCCTTCGGGCTCTGGAACCTCGGGCTGGGCGAGCCCTTCCCGGTCTCGGCCCTGCACGGTCGCGGCTCGGGCGACATGCTGGACGCCGTCCTCGCCGCGCTGCCCGAGACCCCGCCCCAGAGCTTCGGCGAGGAGCTCGGCGGCCCGCGCCGGATCGCGCTGGTCGGCAAGCCCAACGTCGGCAAGTCCTCGCTGCTGAACAAGCTGGCGGGCTCCGAGCGGGTCGTCGTCGACAACGTCGCCGGCACCACCGTCGACCCCGTCGACGAGCTCATCGACATGGGCGATCGCACCTGGCGCTTCATCGACACCGCCGGCATCCGCAAGCGGGTCAAGGAGGCGTCGGGTCACGAGTACTACGCCTCCCTGCGCACGTCGACCGCCATCGACCGGGCCGAGGTCGCCGTCCTCGTCCTCGACGCGGGCGAGACCGTCTCCGAGCAGGACATGCGGATCATCCAGACGATCCGGGACGCCGGCAGGGCCATGGTCATCGCCTTCAACAAGTGGGACCTCGTCGACGACGAGCGCCGCTACTACCTCGAGCGTGAGGTCGAGCGCGACCTCGTGCAGGTGCAGTGGGCGCCGCGGATCAACGTCACCGCCCTGACCGGCTGGCACGTCGACCGACTGGTGCCGGCGCTCGACAAGGCCCTGGCGGGCTGGGAGACGCGCATCGGGACAGGGGCGCTCAACACCTTCCTCGGCCGCCTGGTCGGCGAGCACCCGCACCCCGTGCGCAGCGGCAAGCAGCCCAAGATCCTGTTCGCGACGCAGCCCTCGACCGCGCCGCCGACTTTCGTGCTGTTCACCAGCGGCAAGCTCGACGCGGCCTACGAGCGCTTCATCGAGCGCCGCCTGCGTGAGGAGTTCGGCTTCGTCGGCACGCCGATCGTCATCAACCAGAAGCCCCGCGAGAAGCGCAAGCGCTGACCTACTCCGAGGGGTCCGGCACGTCCACGTCGATGTCCTCGCAGTCGACCTCGGGGTTCACGCCGAAGTAGTTGAGCGGGCCGGCGACGACGGTGAGGGCGATGTTGCCGGCCTCGGCGCAGTTGGTGTCGGCGTCGCTGAAGTAGTCGCGCTGGTAGGCGGCGAAGGCACCGATCACCAGCCAGATGACGAGGAGCAACGAGATGATTCGGGACATCCCTCGAACGTAGGCGCCGCCACGGACCTGAGGTCCATCCCTGCGGGTGGGTCAGCCGTACATCCCGACGGACTGGAACCAGTCGATGGGGTTGATCGGCGCCCCGCCGCCCGGCCGCACCTCGAGGTGCAGGTGGGGGCCAGTGGAGTTGCCGGTGGAGCCGACGAGGCCGATCGGCTCGCCGATCTCGATCGTCTGGGCCTGGTAGACCAGCGGCTGGAGCTGGTGGCAGTACCAGATCTCCGTGCCGTCATCGAGGGTGAGGATCGTGCGGATGCCGTACGGCCCCGCGTAGGCCACTTCCGTGATGGTGCCGTCGGCCACCGCGACCAGCTCGGTGCCGGTCGCCGCCCCGAAGTCCTGGCCCGTGTGGATGCTCTCCCACAGTGATCCGCTCAATCCGAAGCCGGCCGACAGGTGGAAGTCGTAGATCGGCATGACGTACTTCCGGTCCGCGAGGTTGCCGGTGTAGCCCAGGGCCGCGAGCCGGTCGCTGCGGACGCCCTCCACCTCGGCGTGCCGCTCGGCGGCGTCGAACAGCGCGGTCAGCGCCAGTTCGCGCTCGTGCACCAGGTGCTCGAGAGCCACCTCGACCGGCGCCTGGGTCGACGTCCTGATCTGTTCCGGTACGGCGCTCGCGGACCCGGCGCCGTACCCCACCGTGGCGCAGGCCAGGACGAGTGCGGCGACTGCGCGGCGTACGGACATGAGCGGGACCCTTCGGACGAATGCAACTCCACGAGTGTGAGCGCGTTCGCGTGGCCGCGCGGGCAAACGCAGATCCACCCGTGAGTGGTCCAGTCCGGTCAGGCCAGCAGCGCGATGGCAAGGACGACGAGCAGGACCAGCAGGACGGCGACGAACACCGCGAGCAGTCGCGAGTGGGACTTGCCCCCGCTCGGTGGTTCGGCGATGACCTGTGGCGGCTGCGGCTGCGGCTCCGGGTGCGCCGTCGGGGGAGCTGCGGGCCGTGGTGGTGCCGTGGCGCTGCGGGGCAGCGGGCGAGGCGGGCCAGCCTTCCGCCTGCGGAAGAGCGGGACGATCGGCTCGAATCCGTCCGGCAGGTCTCCCGGCGTCTTGCGCCCGCGCCGCTGCGGCAGCCTCGGCGTGTCTTCGTTGCCTGCCATGACGATCCTCTTCGACTTGGTTCACCGGCGGCAGCCGTGGTGACGACTGCCCACTTCAGGTAGCCCCCGGATGGCCGGACAGCAGGACCCGGCCAGGTCACCGTGCTCAGCCTAGGGGGCAGTTCGCAGATCGGACCCGTCGGGTCTGGGAGCCGGTCCGTGTATGAATGGTTCATGGAGGACCTCAGCCCCCGTCCCGGTGACCTCGAACCGGTGGAGACCGCGTCGGTCGACGAACTGCGGAGCATGCAGACCGAGCGGTTGCGCTGGTCGGTCCGCCACGCCTACGACAACGTGCCCTTCTATCGCGCGTCCTTCGATGCGGCGGGTGTGCACCCGGAGGACGTGAAGACGCTGGCGGACCTGGCACTCCTTCCGTTCACCACGAAGGCGAACCTGCGCGACAACTACCCGTTCGACATGTTCGCCGTACCCCGCGAGCAGGTCGCGCGGATCCACGCGTCCTCCGGCACGACCGGCAAGGCAACGGTGGTCGGCTACACCGCGGACGACCTGGACACCTGGGCCACCGTGGTCGCGCGCAGCATTCGCGCCGCCGGCGGCCGAGCCGGCCACCTCCTGCACAACGCCTATGGCTACGGGCTGTTCACAGGTGGGCTGGGCGCCCACGCCGGCGCCGAGAAGCTGGGCTGCACGGTAGTGCCGGTCTCGGGCGGCATGACCCAGCGCCAGGTGCAGCTCATCACCGACTTCCGTCCCGACATCATCATGGTGACGCCGTCCTACATGCTCTCGATCATCGACGAGCTGGAGCGGCAGGGCATCGACCCGCGTTCGACGTCACTCAAGGTCGGCATCTTCGGGGCGGAGCCGTGGACCAACGAAATGCGCCGCGAGATGGAGGAGCGACTCGACATGCATGCGGTCGACATCTACGGCCTGTCGGAGGTGATGGGCCCCGGCGTCGCGAGCGAGTGCGTGGAGACGAAGGACGGCCTGCACGTCTGGGAGGACCACTTCTACCCGGAGATCATCGACCCGGTCACCGGTGCCGTGCTGCCCGACGGAGAGGAGGGTGAGCTGGTGTTCACGACGCTCACCAAGGAGGCGATGCCGGTGATCCGCTATCGCACCCGTGACCTGACGAGGCTGCTGCCCGGCACGGCACGGACGATGCGGCGGATCGAGAAGATCACCGGTCGCACCGACGACATGATCATCCTGCTGGGCGTCAACCTCTTCCCCACCCAGATCGAGGAGCTGATCCTCTCGACGCCCGAGCTCTCCCCGCACTTCCAGTGCCGGCTCGAGCGCTCGGGCACCCTCGACGCCATGACCGTGGTCGTGGAGCGTCGCGAGGCGGCCGATCCCGTGACCGCTCGGGCCGCGGGCGAGCGGCTGAAGCAAATGGTCAAGAACTCCATCGGCGTCACGGTCGGGGTCGAGGTCGTCGAACCCGCATCGGTCGAGCGGTCCCTGGGCAAGATGCGCCGGATCGTCGACCAGCGGCCGGCTCGCTGACCGCCGAAGAGGCCGCCCCGCTGTTCGCGGTGACGGCCTCTTGCGGGTGAAACATTCGGTCGGGCTGACAGGATTTGAACCTGCGACCCCCTGTTCCGAGACGATGCGACGTACCGCCGCGCGTCGAACTTGCCAATATGTGCTCTGACCTGCGCTTATAGCAGTCCC
>JBDSPC010000347.1:0-4317 GCA_039914485.1 Nocardioides sp. | reverse complement strand
CATGGCCGACCTGAAGGCGACCCTGAAGACCAACAAGGGTGACATCGTCATCAACCTGTTCCCCAACCACGCCCCCGAGACCGTCGACAACTTCGTCGGCCTGGCCGAAGGCACCAAGGACTACTCGGCCGGCGACCGGTCCGGGCCGTTCTACGACGGCCTCGGCTTCCACCGGGTCATCGAGGGCTTCATGATCCAGGGCGGCTGCCCGCAGGGCACCGGCACCGGCGGCCCGGGCTACACGTTCAAGGACGAGATCCACCCCGAGCTCGTCTTCGACAAGCCCTACCTCCTGGCCATGGCCAACGCCGGCCCCGGCACCAACGGCTCGCAGTTCTTCATCACCCTCGGCGCCACGCCGTGGCTGAACCGCAAGCACACGATCTTCGGTGAGGTCGCCGACCAGGCGTCGCGCGACGTCGTGGACAAGATCGGTGCGACCCGCACCGGCGCGGGCGATCGCCCCGTCGACGAGGTCGTCATCGAGTCCCTCACCATCGAGCGCTGAGCACGACTCACACCGCTGATGAGCGATCCTTCTGCGCCGGAGTCCCCGGCCGGCGTGCCGACCTGTTATCGGCACGCCGGTCGCGAGACCTGGATCCGCTGTCAGCGGTGTGAGCGCCCGATCTGCCCCGACTGCATGCGCGACGCCGCGGTCGGGTTCCAGTGCCCGTCCTGCGTGAGCGAGGGCGCCAAGCAGACGCGGACCGGCCGGACGGCGTACGGCGGGCAGCGATCGAGCAACCCGGCGCTCACCTCCATCCTGCTGATCGCCAGCAACGTCGCCGTCTGGCTGGCGATCCTGGCGACCGGCTGGCGCAGCAGTGACCTGATCCGGACGCTGGCGCTGACTCCCCTCGGCACCTGCGCGTCCGACCAGGGCGGCTACTACCCCAACATCACGAACGAGCAGAACTGCCAGTTCTACGCCAGCACCGACGGTCACTGGGTGGCCGGCGTCGCCGACGGTGCCTACTGGCAGTTCATCACCAGTGCCTTCACCCACGTCGACATCTGGCACATCGCCTTCAACATGCTCGCCCTGTGGGTCCTCGGGCCGCAGCTCGAGCTCGCCATCGGCCGGGCCCGCTTCCTGGCGCTCTACCTGCTCTCGGCCCTCGCCGGCTCGACGATGGTCTACTGGCTGGCCTCCGAGACCGGCTCGACCCTCGGCGCCTCAGGTGCCGTCTTCGGCCTGATGGGCGCGCTGCTCGTCATCGCCTTCAAGGTCGGCGGCGACGTCCGCAACATCCTCACCTGGATCGGCATCAACGCCGTGATCACGGTCGTGGGCTCGGCGTTCATCTCGTGGCAGGCCCACCTCGGCGGCCTGCTGGGCGGCATGGCCATCGCGGCCGTCATCGCCTACGCCCCCCGCACCCGCCGCACGCAGGTCCAGGTCCTGGGCCTCGTCGGCATCACCGCCGTACTCGCCGTGCTGATCGCGCTGCGCACCGCCGCCCTCGCCTGAGCGCCCCCGCCTCTGACGTCGCGTCACCGGCGGCTTCGGCGCGCGTCCGTCATGCACAGCTGTGGACTCACCTGTGGATAACTACAAGCTTGTAATTCATCCACAGTCATCCACAGCGGTGGACAAATGCCGACAGCCGCCGGCCCCGAAGGACCGACGGCTGTCAGGAGGTCTGAGCGACTACTCCCAGCGGGTGGCGAACGTGAAGCCGACCGCCATGAAGGCGATGCCGACCATCAGGTTCCACTGGCCCAGGTCGTTGAAGACCGGGAGCTTGCTGAGGTCGTCGGAGAAGACGTAGAAGGTGCAGATCCAGATCAGGCCGATCAGGAAGCAGCCGAGCATGCCGACCACGACACCGCGACCGCGACCGAGCGGGGTGACCGGGTTGGCCGCGATCATCAGGCCGACCAAGAAGGCGCCGAAGCCGATGGCGTAGTTCCACAGCTCGAGGTCGGCGATGGCCTTCGGGCTGGCCTTGGGCGCCGGGAAGACCGTCGGGTCCGGGCGCACGCTGAGGTAGTAGAAGAGGACCCACGCGATACCGGCGATCATCAGCAGCAGTGAGAGGACGAACCTCACCGACACGATCTTCGCCTCGGGCTCGACGTACGTCGCGTTGGACTTGGCCACAACAACACTCCTGCTTTTGTATCGCACCGTGATGATTCGGACGGCGGGAGCACCCACCGGGGAGTTAGCGTAGTCGTCATGCCCTCGGACTCCGACTCGCGCCCCGCCACCGGCGGGCATGGTGCGCACGAGCGGAAGCGATCGGCGTTGGCGTGGCGGATCGGGACACCCGTGATGGTGCTGCTGTCGGGTGTGCTGTTCGCGATCAGCTACCACCACAGCGACGGCACCGACCTGCGTGGCGGCCGATACACCGACTTCGCCTCGGTGGTGAAGGTGCAGCGCGAGGACACCAACGAGCTCACCGCGGAGGTGGCGACGCTCAGCTCCGAGATCGAGCAGCTCAGCGCCGGCCTCGGCGATCGCAGTGTCAACCGGGCCCAACGCGACGTCGAGACGCTGTCCGACCCGGCCGGCCTCACCCCCCGGGCCGGACCGGCCGTGAAGGTGACCCTGGACGATGCCGCCGACGACGTGCTCGCCGACGAGACGCGCGACCCGCTCGACGTCGTCGTGCACCAGCAGGACATCCAGGCCGTGGTCAACGCGATGTGGCGAGCAGGCGCGCAGGCCGTCACCATCCAGGGCCAGCGCCTGATCACGACCACCGGGATCAAGTGCGACGGAAACCTGGTCAGCCTCCAGGGCGTGCCCTACTACCCGCCCTACGAGATCGTCGGGATCGGACTGCCCGCGCTGATGCTGGACTCGCTCGACAGCGATGCCTACCTCGACATCTACCGTGAGGCCGTCGCCGATCCGCGCGGTGGCGTGACGTACGCCGCCGAGGTGCTGCCGCACGCCGTCGCCCCCGGCTACCAGGGACTGCTCGACCTCACCTACGCAACGCCGATGCCCGACGCCTGATCCTCAGCGACGCCGAGCGGACGGCGTCTCGGTGGGCACCGGGACCGTCTCGGTGGGCAGGGGGGTCGTCGGTGTCTCCGTCGGGAGCGGTGTCTCGGTGGGCAGCGGCGTCTCGACCGGCTCCTCGTAGATCGACACGAAGATCGTGATCGTGTCGCCCTGGTCGGCGGTCCCGTCGGCGGGGATCTGGCGGACCACGGTCTTCTTGGGCTCGGTCGTCTCGGCCGTCTCCACGACCTCGACCTCGAAGCCGGCATCGCGGAGGGCCTTCTCGGCCTGGAACTTCGGCAACCCGACGACGTCGGGCACCGACTTCGGCCCGGCAGAGACGAAGAGCGTGACGGTGGTGCCCTCGGGCACCCGCTGACCGCTCGCCGGGTCGGTGCGCACGACGTTGTCCTTGGGCTCGTCGGACTCCTCGGTCTCGAACTTCACCTTGAGGTCGTTGCTCTCCAGCACCGTGCGCGCACTGTCCTTGGGCTGTCCGAGGACGTAGGGCACGTCGACCTCGGGCATGCCGAGCGACAGGACGAAGTTGACGGGGCTGCCCGGTTCGACGTACAGGTCGCGGTTGGGCGTCTGCTCGATCACCTGGTCCACGGGCACGGTGTCCGACGCCTCGCGAGACACGGTGCCGACCGAGAGCCCGGCGTCGCGGATGGCCGCGCGCGCCTCGTTCTGGGTCATCCCGACGAGCGCAGGGACCTGCTGGTCCTCGGGCGGTGACTCGAAGAGGCTGGGCAGGATGTAGGCCGCACCGGCGATCACCAGGATGACCAGGAAGCCGATCAGGAACATCAGCCCGGTCCGGCTGCGACCGCCGCCGTGCTCGGGCGGAGGCGCGCCGGCGACCGCGCCCATTCCGGTCGACGTGGCGGTGGTGGGGATGAACTGGGTGGCCGTGGCGAAGGGGGCGACGGTCTCGGTCGGAGCCATCGGCGGCGGCGCGGCCTGGATCGGGTGTCCGGCGAGGTAGCGCTCGATGTCGGCGCGCATGGCGGCTGCGCTCTGGTAGCGGTCCTCGACACGCTTGGCCAGCGACTTGAGCACGATCGCGTCGATCTCGGCGTCGAGCTGGTCGTCGTGGTCCGACGGCGGGGCGGGGTTCTCGCGCACGTGCTGGTAGGCGACCGCGACCGGGCTGTCGCCGACGAAGGGCGGGCGTCCGGTGAGCAGCTCGTAGAGCAGGCAGCCGGTGGAGTAGACGTCGGACCTCGAGTCGACGGTCTCGCCGCGCGCCTGCTCGGGAGAGAGGTATTGCGCCGTACCGACGACCGCGGCGGTCTGGGTCATCGTCGAGCTGGCGTCGGAGACGGCCCGGGCGATGCCGAAGTCCATCACCT
>JBDSPC010000319.1:0-11967 GCA_039914485.1 Nocardioides sp. | reverse complement strand
CGAGCACCACCGACTCGAGGCCGAGCGAGATCTGCGGGCCCTCGCCCTTGATGTTCTCCGCGTCCTGGAGCCCGGTGCCCTGGAACCCGGTCTCGCTGGACCCGACGGAGTCGGTGAAGAAGGTGTTGGGGAAGGCCGCCATCCAGCGTTCCTTCACCGGTCGGCTGAAGATCGCCGCACTGCTCGCGACGGCCACCAGCTGGTCCGCCGTGTAGTCGCCGCGGTCGTACTCCTCGATCAGCGGGCGCGCCATCGCGTCGCCGGTCATGAAGATCAGCTGCACGCCGTTCTTCTCGATGGTCCGCCAGACCTCGGCCGCGTCGAACTTGGGGAGGAGGATCGTGCGGTGGCCGGCGAAGAGGTGCATCAGCATCGCGGCCTGCGCGCCTCCGTGCATGAGCGGGCTGAGCGGGAAGGTCACCATCGGCTCGCCGCTGGCAGCCGTCTTCGACTGGTCGAACTCCTCGAGCCGGTTGCCGCTCATGAAGTCGATGCCGCCGCCGAGCACCCGCCAGAAGTCGGCGTGGCGCCACATCACGCCCTTGGGCTGGCCGGTCGTGCCGCCGGTGTAGACGATGTAGAGGTCGTCCTCGGAGCGCTCGCCGAAGTCGCGCTCGGCACTCTGGCCCGCGAGTGCGTCGGCCCACGTCAGCCATGTGAAATCGCCGTACGCCGCCGTGTCGGTCTCCAGGTCGGCCGTCGAGTCCGGCTCGGCCGGGTCCGGGATCGCCACGATGGTCTGCAGCTTGGCGTGCTTGGGCGCCGTGGCCGCGACCAGCGGCGCGTAGGGGCGCTCGTGCAGCAGGGCGACGATGTCGGAGTTGTCGAAGAGGTAGTCCAGCTCACTCTCGACATAGCGGTAGTTCACGTTGATCACGACCGCGCGGATCTTGAAGATCGCGAGCAGCGCGACGACGTGCTCCACGCTGTTCTTGGCATAGATGCCGACATGGTCCCCGGGCTGGACGCCGCGGGACTGCAGGAAGTGCGCGAGCCGGTTGGCGTCGGCCTCCAGCTCGGCGTACGAAACGATGCGGTCGGCGACCTGGATGATGCCGCGGTCCGGGACGACGTCGACGGCGTGCTCGAAGAGATCGGCGATGTTGAGGGCCATGACCGGAGACTAGAACACGTTCTCGTTTCTGACTAGGATCCCTCGCATGACGGATGAAGAACCGCACTGCCTGGTCTCGCTCGACGACCACATCCTGACCGTGACCATGAACCGGCCGGCCAAGAAGAACGCGCTCTCCGGCCCCATGCTGCAGCTGATGAGCGAGGCCTGGGACCTGGCCAACTCCTCCGACTCGGTGCGGGTCGTGATCCTGACCGGAGCCGGCGACGCCTTCTGCGCGGGCGCCGACCTGTCGGCGATGTCGGCGTCGTCGCCCTCGGACAAGTTCGAGTCGGGCGAGTTCGATCCGACCGTGATCAAGTCGCTGCTGAAGGGATTCCGCCTCACCAAGCCGCTGATCGCCGCGGTCGAGGGGCCGGCGATCGCGGGCGGCACCGAGATCCTGCAGGCCACCGACATCCGGGTGGCCGGGGAGTCGGCGCGGTTCGGGGTCTCCGAGGTGAAGTGGGGGCTCTACCCGCTGGGCGGTTCGGCCGTGCGGCTCCCCCGCCAGATCCCCTACACGGTTGCCGCCGACCTGCTCCTGACCGGACGCCACATCACCGCGGCGGAAGCCCTGTCCTACGGCCTCGTCGGGCACGTCGTGCCGGACGGAACGGCGCTGGCCAAGGCTCGTTCCCTCGCGGAGCTGATCTGTGCGAACGGCCCGCTCGCGGTTCAGTCCGTCCTCGCCACGATCCGCGCATCCGAGGGGAAGCACGAGGACGAGTGCTGGGCCGACGACGCGCGCGTCGGAGCGGCCGTCTTCGCGTCCGATGACGCTCGTGAGGGCCCTCGCGCCTTCGTCGAGAAGCGATCGCCGGATTTCACCGGGAAGTGACACGCGGGGTCCTACAGTGGCCATCCGATCCACCGCCGACAGTGAGGGCGACCATGCAGCTGCAGGCCGTCATCGTCCCGCCACCGTCCGTGGTCCAGGACGCGCTGGCGGCGGCACACACCATCACCCTGAAACCCGGGGCAGCGCCGGAGAAGCCGGGCATGGTCCAGCGACTCCTCCAACGCCAGAGCGGGCGCGTCGCACCTACCGACCACCTCGCAGTGGTGGCTTCCGATGCCATGTTCATCCGGCTCGCACACCTGGGCAGCGTGACGTCGGACGACGCCATCCGGCTGGCCCGGGCGCTCGACGAGCCCGCCGCCGCGTGGCCGGCCCCGGTGGTCCACGTGGCCGAGCTCGGCATCGAGCTCTCCGACACCCAGATGCTGATCACCGCCCGGCTGGGCGGTGACACCGACGGCCTGAGAGGCATCTTCCGCGCCTTCAACGAGGCCGCCAAGGCTCAACGCTTCTTCCTCGACCGGAGGAGCTTCCGGCCCGAGTTCACCGTCGCGTCCATCGACCTCCCCGACGACCCGACCTTCCTCGATCGACTCGAGTGGGAGGCGGACACGCACCAGGGACCCGAGTGGCAGGCGATGAGCATCTCCATGATGCGCGTGGGCTTCGGGGACAACGCCCGGACCTTCGACCTCTTCGACACCGTCGCACTGGGCGGCCGCGCCGATGGATGACGAGACGCTCGCCCGGATCCTGCCGACACTGCTGGCAGACCTGTGGGACCTCGATCGAGCAGACGTGCGGACCCTCGGCGGCGGCATGAACTCCGCCACGTGCCTCGTCACCACCGCCGCTGACGATCACTTCGTCGCCAAGTGGTCCAGCGACGTCGAGTCCCTGGAAGCCGGCTGCTCAGCGGCCGCAGCTCTCGGCGCAAGCGGAGTGCGGACAGGTGAGCCCGTCGGCCCTCGTGCAGGCGGCCGGACCGCCACCGTGGCCGATGGGGCACTCGCGCTCCTGCGCCATGTTCCGGGTCGCGAGCTGGACGGCGAGTCAGCGATCGAGCAAGACCTGATCGGAACCACGCTCGCACGGGTCCACCTGGCGGGAGGGCTGGCACCGGGCACCGGCCACTTCATGAGTGAGTGGCTGTCCCCCGCCGACGACGTGCTCGCGGTCGCGACCTGGCTTCCGACCGCGCTTGCCGAGGTGCGACGCGAGTACGACGCACTGCCCTCACTCACCTGGACCCAGCTGCACACCGACCCCACACCCGAGGCCTTCATCCACGATGACGACACCGGCGTCACTGGGCTGATCGACTGGGCGGGGAGCTGCCGCGGGCCGGCGCTCTACGACGTCGCCTCCGCCGTGATGTACCTCGGCGGGCCGGACGATTCCGGGCGGTTCCTTGCGGCGTACGGCGACGGCGGCCCGCTCGACGCGGCGGAGCTCGCCCACCTCGACTCGTTCCGACGGCTCCGCTGGGCCATCCAGGCCAGCTACTTCGCGGGCCGGATCGTCGCGGACGACCAGACCGGGATCGAGGACGACCCCGAACACAACCGGGCGGCGATCGAGACCGCCCGCCGAGGTCTCGACGAGGCCCGATCAACCGGCCCGTAGGCTGGAATTCATGAGCACCGTTGAGCTGACCGCTGATTCCTTCGAGGAGACCATCTCCGGCGAGGGCATCGTCCTCGTCGACTTCTGGGCCGAGTGGTGTGGTCCGTGCAAGCAGTTCGGGCCCGTCTTCGAGGCGGCCTCGGAGGCCAACCCCGACATCACCTTCGGCAAGGTCGACACGGAGGCCGAGCAGCAGCTCGCGGGCCAGGCGGGCATCCGCTCGATCCCGACGCTGATGCTCTTCCGCGACGGGATGCTCCTCTTCAACCAGGCCGGCGCGCTGCCGCCCCAGGCGCTGGGCGACATCATCAAGCAGGCCCGCGACCTGGACATGGACGAGGTACGCCGCCAGGCAGGCGCCGCAGAGCAGGCGGCCGAGGCCGGCGAGGTCGGCCTCGACGACTTCGCGGCCGCACACGCCGGTGGTGCCTTCGTGCTCGACGTCCGCGAGGACCACGAGTTCACCGCCGGGCACGTGCCCGGTGCCGTCCACGTGCCGATGAACGACCTGCCGACCCGGGTCGCCGAGCTCCCGACCGACCAGCCGGTGTTCGTGATCTGCGCGGTCGGCGGCCGCAGCCGCCAGGTCGTCGACCACCTCCGCACCCAGGGGATCAAGGCGTTCAACGTCAGCGACGGGACCAGCGGCTGGGCCCAGCGCGGCTGGCCGCTGGAGCGCTGACGGGGACTTCACCACCCCTGGGCTGGCGCCCCGGTCCGTTGCGCTGCACGATCCAGACGCTAACCTCCGAATCGCGCGCGCAGGGCCTTCTTGTCCGGCTTGCCCAGCCCCGTGAGCGGGATCGCGTCGACGGCGATCACCTGCTTGGGCGCGTGCAGGGAGCCCTTGCGCTCCTTCACGAGCGCGATGATCGACGCGACGTCCTCCTCCGACAGCACAGAACCGCGCGGCACGACGAGGGCGGTCACCGCTTCGCCGTACCTCTCGTGCGGAGTGCCGATCACCGCGACCTGGGCGACTGCCGGATGGGTCGCAACGACGTCCTCGACCTCGCGCGGGAAGACGTTGAAGCCGCCCGTCACAATCATGTCCTTGGTTCGATCGACGATGAACCAGAACCCGTCCTCGTCCTCGCGGGCGACGTCACCGGTGTGCAGCCAACCGTCGCGGAACGTCTCGGCCGTCTCCTCGGGCAGCTTCCAGTAGCCGCCCGCGAGCAGCGGACCGGCCACGCAGATCTCCCCCGGCTCACCGACGGCGACCGGCAGGCCGTCCTCGCCGAGCAGCGCCGTACGGATGAAGGCACTGGGCCGACCGCAGGAGGCCAGCCGTTCGGGGGTGTGGTCGCCCTTCGCGAGGTAGGTGATCGCCATCGGCGCCTCGGACTGGCCGTAGTACTGCGCGAAGATCGGCCCGAACCGGTCGATGGCCTCCTGCAGCCGCGTCGGGTTGATCGCCGAGGCGCCGTAGTAGACCGTCTCGAGGCTCGTCAGGTCGCGCGTGTGGCTGTCGGGGTGGTCGAGCAGCGCGTAGAGCATCGACGGCACGAGCATGGTCGCGGTGATGCGGTCGCGCTCGATCGCCTCGAGGACGAGCGCGGGGTCGAACCTCGGGAGCACGAACAGCGACCCGCCCTGGATCACCGTCGGCACGAAGAACGCGGCGCCCGCGTGCGACAACGGCGTGCACATCAGGAAGCGCGGTGAGACCGGCCATTCCCACTCGGCCAGCTGGATCTGGCTCATCGTGTTCATCGCCTGCGCAGTCCCGATGACGCCCTTCGGCCGGCCGGTCGTGCCGCCGGTGTAGGCGATCGAGATGATGTGGTCGGGCGGGAGGTCCTTGGCGACCAGCGCCCTTGCGTCGTACGCCGCAGCGCTCGCCACCAGGTCGACCCCGACGTCCGCCAGCGCGGGTGGGACGGGGCCGATCGTCAGCACGTGCCGCAGACCGGGGCAGCGCTCGAGCAGGCCCAGCGCGCGTTCCTCGAAGACCGGGTCGACGATCAGGGTCGTGATCTCGGCATCGATGATGACGTAGGCGTGGTCGTCGAGGCTGCCGAGCGGGTGCAGGCTCGTGCGGCGGTAGCCCTGGGTCTGGCCGGCGCCGAGGATGAAGAGCACCTCGGGCCGGTTGGGCGAGAGCAGCGCCGCACCCTCCCCGTCACTCAGCGCCTCGAACGCCTGCACGTAGCGGCTGATCTCGTCAGCCGTCTGGCCCCCGGTGAGCGTCACGTCGCCCAGGTGCATGACCGGCTTGTCGCGGTGGCGCTTGAGCGCGGCCACCATCAGGTGTCCGTTGTGGATCGGCGTACGCAATGAAGTCACCCCCGCACACTAGAACGTGTTCCAGTTCTGGACAACGAGCCGGCGGTGATCGTTGACTTCGACCTGTCCGACCCGGCGACCCTCTATGTCCTGCCCCGAAACGACGACGACGCCCACCGGGTCGGTCCCGACTTCCCCACCGCCCTGGACTGGATGCTCTCCGGGGAGCAGCTCAACTCGTGGGTGGAGGGCTGGACGTTCGAGGCGAACAGCCACCGCGCGGAGGAGCACCCGCAGTTCCCGGAGGGCACCAGCCTCGTTGACGCCACGCAGGCGCTGGCCTCACTCGGCCTGCACTCACACCTCGTCGAGCTCAATCGCCGGTCGACCTTCTTCTTCCCCGAGATCTCCGGTCGACTCTCCGTGGCACAGGAGGAGGACGCTCTCTGGGTCGACCTCTACTACGACGACGAGGCGAACCCCGCCGACGTCACACGCATCCTCGACGCCGTCACTGGGGCGTGACGGCGGTCGTCTGCCGCCGATGGACCTCGTCGAGGGCGCTCCGGGTGGCGTCCGACACGCCGGCCTCGCGCATCAGGGTCGCGAGCTGGTCGTTGCCGCCGCCGGGCGTCGCGTGCGCACGCAGCAGCTCGGCGAAGTCGGGCAGGTCGGGGTCGGCGAGGGGCGCGGCCACCCCGGCGAAGCTGGCGGCCACCAGTCGCCGGGCATCGCCGTCCGGGAGGCCGTGGGAAGTCAGGAACGAGGTGATCGTGCCGAGGTACTCGTAAAAAGGTGCCACCGTGCCGAGCCCGGTGAAGATCGCGTCGTACTGCTCGTCGCCCTCGATCGGGATCGCTCCCCCGAGCCGTTCGAAGAGCGCCATCGCGGCGGGGACCTGGTCCGGCCGCCAGGAGAGCTCCGCCAGCTCGCCGATGTCGGTCTGACGCAGGCAGACCACGACGACGTCGCTGGCGTCGACGACGTCCTGGTTGCTGCCCTCGACCCGCACGGTCGGGTAGGACTCCGCCAGCACCGCGGCGGTCGAGGCGCTGCGCGGCGAGAGCACCACCGCAGGCGCGTCGCCGATCTCACGGCACAGGCCGGTGACGATCGCCTCCCCCAGGGCGCCGACCCCGAGGATTCCGTACGTCGGCGGCCCGTCGGTCACGTCGATCAGCCCGAGTGCGCGGCCAACCACGCGATGACGTCGGCGGTGATCTCGTCGCGGTTGGTCTCGTTGAAGATCTCGTGCCGCGCGCCGTCGTAGGTCTTGACGGTCACGTCCTTGATGCCGGCGTCGCGGTAGCGGTGGCCGAGCGCCTGGACCAGCCGGCCACCACCGGCCAGCGGGTCGGCGAGACCGGACGCGATCAGGATGGGCAGGTCGGAACGGATGGCGGACAGCGCCTCCTTGTCGGCCAGCGTCGCTGCCGCACCGAACAGTGCGGGCACCGTCTCGTCGGGCAGGTCGAAGCCACACAGCGGGTCGGCGACGTACGCATCGACCTCGGCCGTGTCGCGGGAGAGCCATTCGTAGCCGGTGCGGTTCTCGAACCCGGCGTTGAACGCCTCCAGCCCGATCGGACCCTCGGACGCCGCGAGCCCGGCGGCGAGCAGGTCGAGGGCGGTGGAGCCGGACAGCACGACGCCGGCGTACTGGTCGGAGTGCTCCAGCAGCACCGACTGCGCGGCGAACGAGCCCATCGAGTGGGCGATCAGGAAGAGCGGCAGGTCGGGGCGGTCCTCGCGGAGCGTGGCGCCGTACGCCGCAGTGTCCTCGATCAGGCCGTCGAACCCGACCTTGCCGAAGTCACCGGGGCGCCCGTCGATCGACTTGCCGTGACCGCGGTGGTCGTGGGCGTGCACGAGGTAGCCGGCGCCGTTGAGGGCCCGGGCGAGCCGGTCGTAGCGTGCGGAGTGCTCGGCCAGGCCGTGGGCGATCTGGACGGCCGCGACCGGCCGGAAGAGGTTGTCCCACGTGTAGGTGGCGAGGATCGTCCCATCGGCGGGCGACATGAAGGTGGAACCCTTGGCGGTCATGGGCCAAAACTAGGGCCTACGCGAGCAGTTCGGCGATCCTTCTCACCTCATCGGCGGTGCGACATGACAACAAGAGGGTCGTGACACCGGTGGATTCCCACTCCGCGACCCGCTCCTTGACGTAGCCGGCGTCGCCGACGATGTGCATGTCGTGCACCAACTCGTCGGGGATGAGCGCGGTCGCCTGGTCCTTGCGGCCCTCGAGGTAGAGCCGCTGCACCTCGTCGGACAGCGCCTGGTGGCCCATCCGCTCGAAGACCTGCTTGTGGAAGTTGGCATCCTTCGCGCCCATCCCGCCCATGTAGAGGGAGACCACGCTCTTCATGGCCGCGACCACCGCGTCGCGTTCGGCGTCGGAGGTGGTGATCTGGAGGTGACAGGTCGCGGCGATCTCGAAGTCGTCGCGCGTGCGCCTCGCGCCCGGTCGCGCGAAGCCCTCGTCGAGCCACGGCCGATACATCGCGGCAGTTGCGGGCGTGTAGAAGATCGGGATCCAGCCGTCCGCGATCTCGGAGGTCAGCGC
This sequence comes from Nocardioides sp., assembly GCA_039914485.1. GTDB lineage: Bacteria > Actinomycetota > Actinomycetes > Propionibacteriales > Nocardioidaceae > Nocardioides. Next base: position 3,630 of record JBDSPC010000319.1, on the reverse strand, counting down.
CACGTTCTTCGGCCCCTCCGCGCCCAGCCAGATCGGGATGTCGGCCCGCAACGGGTGCACGATCGACTTGAGCGGCTTGCCGAGCCCGGTGGCGCCCTCGCCGGTGTACGGCAGTGGGTGGTGCGGCCCCTCGTTGGTGACGGGCGCCTCGCGGGCGAGCACCTGCCGGATCACGTCGACGACCTCGCGGGTGCGCGCCAGGGGCTTCGAGAACGGTGCGCCGTACCACCCCTCCACGACCTGGGGACCACTCACACCCATGCCGAGGACGACCCGGCCGCCGCTCAGGTGATCGAGGGTCAGCGCGTGCATCGCGATCGACGTCGGCGCGCGGCCGGACATCTGCACGATGGAGGTGCCGAGCCGCAGTCGCGACGTCTCGCGGCCCCACCAGGCCAGCGGTGTGAAGGCATCCGAGCCCCACGCCTCGGCGGTGAAGAGCGCGTCGAACCCCGACTCCTCGGCCGCCGTCACGAGCTCGGCGACGCCGGTGGGCGGCTGCGCGCCCCAGTACCCCAGTTGCAGACCCAGTTTCATGCGCACACTCTGGCAGAGGGATTGATCCGAAAACTAGAACGTGTTTCACTTCGGGCATGTCGCGCACGCTCTCCCAACCCGTGACCGTGGCCTTCGACTACACGCGCTCGACGGGTCCGGTGATCGGCCGCTTCCTCACCGGGCTGCGCGACGGCGTCGTCCTCGGAGGTCGTACGGCGAACGGTCGGATCCTCGTCCCGCCGCCGGAGTTCGACCCGGGGACGCATGCCGCGATCACCGAGTTCGTCCCGGTCGGACCCGGCGGTGTCGTCACGTCCTGGACCTGGGTGCCGGAGCCGGTGGCCGGGCAGCCGTTCGACCGGCCGTTCTCCTGGGCGCTGGTCACCTTCGACGGCGCGGACTGCCCGATGCTGCTCGCCCTCGACGCCGATCGCCAAGTCATCGAGACCGGGATGCGCGTCACCGTCCGCTGGGCCTCCGGCCGGGTCGGGGCGATCACGGACATCGCCTGCGTGGAACCTGAACTCGAGTCGAGTGATGAGACGGCTGTATCCACGGTTGGGGATATCACTCGACTCGACGAGGTCACCGGCGTCGTGTCCCCCATCTCGCTCGACTACCTCTACGCCGCGTCGCCTGAGGAATCAGCCTTCTTCGCCGGCCTCGCGGAGGGCCGGATCATCGGCCAGCGCTGCCCGGTCTGCCACAAGGTCTATGTGCCGCCACGAGGCGCCTGCCCGGTCGACGGGGTGCCGACGACCGACGAGGTGGAGCTGCCCTCGAGCGGCACGATCACGACCTTCTGCATCGTGAACGTGCCGTTCCTGGGCCAGAAGATCGCTCCGCCCTACGTCAGCGCCTACGTCCTCCTCGACGGCGCCGACATCGCGATCCAGCACCTGATCCTCGACATCCCCGCCGACGAGGTGCGGATGGGGATGCGGGTCGAAGCGGTGTGGCGACCTCGCGACGAGTGGGGCACGACCATCGAGAACATCGCGCACTTCCGGCCGACCGGCGAGCCCGACGCGGACTACGAGACCTACAAGAGGCACCTCTGATGCGCGACGTTGCGGTCGTCGGCTTCGCCCAGCGACAGATGAAGGAGTTCGACGGCTCCCCCACGTGCGTCGAGCTGCTCGTGCCGATCTTCGCCGAGTGCTACGAGCAGACCGGCTTCACGCGCCAGGACATCGGCTTCTGGTGCTCCGGCTCGAGCGACTACCTCGCCGGGCGGTCGTTCTCCTTCGTCAGCGCGGTCGACGCGATCGGCGCCCTCCCCCCGGTCAACGAGTCGCACGTCGAGATGGACGCGGCATGGGCGCTCTACGAGGCCTGGCTCAAGATCCAGACCGGCGAGGTCGACACCGCGCTGGTCTACGGGTTCGGCAAGTCGAGTGCGGGGGTGTTGCGGCGTACCCTCGCGCTCCAGCTCGACCCCTACACGATGACGCCGATCTGGCCCGACACCGTCTCCATCGCCGCCCTGCAGGCGCGGCTCGGCCTCGACCAAGGCCTCTGGGACGAGGCCGCGCTGGCCGCCGTCGCGCAACGATCACTGACCGACGCCGAGACCAACGAGTGGGCGATCCGCAGCGGCGGGTCGTCGATCGAGGCCTTGCTCGAGCGCTCGCTGTACGCCGATCCGCTCCGCAAGCACGACATCGCCCCCGTCTCCGACGGAGCCTCCGCGATCGTGCTCGCCGCAGGTGACCGGGCGCGCGAGGCCTGCGAGCGACCGGCCTGGATCACCCACATCGCCCACCACATCGACCCGCTGCACCTCGGCGCGCGCGACCTGACCACATCACCGTCGGCGAGGCGATCGGCGCCGGGCCAGCCGGTGGAGATCGCCGAGCTGCATGCGCCGTTCTCGCACCAGGAGCTGATCCTTCGACGCGAGCTCGGCCTGGCCAACGACGTCGCGATCAACCCGTCCGGAGGCGCGCTCACTGCCAACCCGATGTTCACTGCCGGCCTCAACCGCATCGGCGAGGCCGCGCAGCGGGTCTGGGACGGCAGCGCCGATGCCGTGCTCGGACACGCGACCAGCGGTCCGGCGTTGCAGCAGAACCTCGTCTGCACCATGTCGTCGGAGGCAACCGCATGAGCAAGCAACCGGCCGCCGTCGTCGGCATCGGCCAGACCCACCACCGCGCCAAGCGCGAGGACGTCTCGATGGCCGGCCTGTGCCGCGAGGCGATCGACCGCGCGCTGCTCGACGCGGCGATGACCTTCGACGACATCGACGCGGTCGTCGTCGGCAAGGCGCCCGATCTGTTCGAGGGCGTGATGATGCCCGAGCTGTTCCTCGCCGAGGCGCTCGGCGCTGCCGGCAAGCCGCTGTTGCGCGTGCACACGGCCGGCTCCGTCGGCGGCTCGACCGCGATCGTCGCCGCCTCGCTCGTCCAGGCCGGCGTGCACAAGCGCGTGCTGACGGTCGCCTTCGAGAAGCAGTCGGAGTCCAACGCGATGTGGGCCCTCAGCGTGCCCGTGCCCTTCGTGATGCCCGTCCACGCGGGTGCCGGCGGCTACTTCGCACCGCACGTCCGCTCCTACATCCGTCGCTCCGGCGCGCCCAGCCACATCGGCGCGATCGTCGCCGCCAAGGACCGGCAGAACGCGCTGAAGAACCCCTACGCGCACCTCCACAACCCCGACACCACCGTCGAGTCCGTGATGGCCTCGCAGATGCTCTGGGACCCGATCCGCTACGACGAGACGTGCCCCTCGTCCGACGGCGCCTGCGCGCTCGTCATCGCCGACGCCGACACCGCCGCCTCGATCGCCAACCCGGCGTGGATCCACGGCACCGTCATGCGCAGCGAACCGACGACCGCGGCGGAGCGCGACCAGGTCAACCCGCTCGCCGGGCGCGCGGCGGCGGCTGCGCTGTGGAAGCAGGCCGGCATCACGAATCCGATCGAGGAGATCGACGTCGCCGAGGTCTACGTGCCGTTCTCCTGGTTCGAGCCGATGTGGCTGGAGAACCTCGGCTTCGCCCAGGAGGGCACGGGCTGGCAGCTCACCGAGTCCGGCGCGACCGCCCTGGACGGCCGGATGCCCGTCAACATGAGTGGTGGCGTGCTGTCCTCCAACCCGATCGGCGCGTCCGGCATGCTGCGCTTTGCC